>JASHTN010000458.1 GCA_030040525.1 Gammaproteobacteria bacterium
GCGCTCGCCCCGGATCCAGCCGATCAGTCCCAGCTGGTAGCGTGCCCGCAGGCGCCGCGCCCACTGCTCGACCGTGAGAGCCGGCTCGCCTTCGCTCACGGCCACCGGCTGCGCCTGCATGTCGGACTTGAGGTTCAGCAGCAGCAGCGTGCCCTCGGACAGCAGCGCGTTGCCGCGCACCGCGCGCAGGTCGTTCAGCAGCGGCAGCAGCACCAGCGCCAGGTCGCGTCCGCCGGCCAGCACCCGCTCGAGGTAGCCCGGCAGCTGCACCATGGCGCGCATCAGGGCATCGAGGCTCTCCGCCTGCCCCTTGCGCTCGGTCGCGGTGGCGAGCAGGTACTGCGCGACGTGCTCCATCTCCTCGGCCAGCAGCGCCGCGCCGTAGATCTCCAGCACGCGCAGCACGCCCTGCACCTGGTGCAGGTCGGCGGCACAGCGCTCGAGCAGCGTCAGATTGTCGGGCTGCTCGACGTAGCCCTCGAGTGCGCTGCGCGCGGTCCCGAGCGTGGCGTTGATCTCGCGACCGACGTGATCGAATGTCTGCGAGGCGATTTCAGGCATGCGGTGGCGGCTTTCCCGGCAGGACCTCAGCTGCCGCCGAGCGCCGAGATCTGCCGTACCTTGGCGGTGGTCAGCGTGGCGTCCTCGAGCCGCCGTACCTGGCCGCTCGCGCTCAGGCGGTCGCCGGCATTGCCCGGCAGGCGGAAGCCCGCCGCCGACTTGCGCAGACCCGCGGACAGCTCCGCGAGCTTGGCGATCGCCGCCGACGTGGCATTGGTCGACTCGGCGGTCTGGGCACTGATCTCCTTGAGAATCTGCATATTGCGGGCGATGTTCTGCGCCGCCCCGGTCTGCTGGCGGGCGCTCGAGGAAATGTTCGACACCAGGCTCGCGATCTGGTTGGAGACCTGCTCGATCTCCTCGAGCGCCGCGCCGGCGTTCTCCGCGAGCAGCGCCCCGCCGACCACGTCAGTGGTGCTGCGCTCCATCGAGACCACCGCCTCGTTGGTGTCGGTCTGGATGGTGCGCACCAGCACCTCGATCTGCTTGGTGGCGTTCGCGGCGCGCTCGGCGAGACGCTGCACCTCGTCGGCGACCACCGCGAAGCCGCGCCCGGCCTCGCCCGCCATCGAGGACTGGAGCGAGGCATTCAACGCCAGGATGTTGGTCTGTTCCGCGATGTCGTTGATCAGCTCGACGATATTGCCGATCTCCTGCGAGCTCTCGCCGAGGCGCTTGATGCGCTTGCTGGTCTCCTGAATGGTCTCGCGTATGGTGTTCATGCCGTCGATGGTGCGCCGCACCGCATCGGCGCCCTTGTGCGCCACCTCGACGGAGTGGCGTGCGACATCGGCGGCGCGCTCGGCGTTGCCGGACACTTCCTCGACGGAGGCCGCCATGCTGGCGGCCGATTCGGTACCCGAGGCGATCTGCTTCGACTGGGCGCTGGACGCCTTGGCGAGGTGCTGCGACAGCGCCTGCGTCTGGCGCGTGGCCGAGTCGAGCTGGATCGCCGAGCCGTTGATGGTGGCGACGAGTCCGCGCAGCGCATCGACCGCGTAGTTGATCGAGTCGGCGATCGCCCCGGTGATGTCCTCCGTGACGGTCGCCTGCACGGTGAGATCGCCGTCGGCGAGGCTCGAGAGCTCATCGAGGAGCCGGAGGATCGCCTGCTGGTTGCGGTCGTTCTCGCGGCGCTGCGTATCGGCCGAGGCGCGCTGCCGCCGGATCGTGCGGCCGAGGCGCCACGCGGCGAGCAGTGCCGTCACGAGCAGCACACAACCGCCGGCAGCGAGCCCGAGCGCGATCCAGTTGAGCGGCGTGGCGCCGCCCGCAGGCAGCGCCAGGTAGATCACCACGGCGCTGCCGGCGACCGCCACGACCGCCACCAGCAGCAGCAGCGTCAGCGACCTCGGGCTGCGCTCGGCGGCGGGGCTCGCGTTCATGCCGCGGCCTCCATGAATGCCGGGCTCTCGAGCACGGCGCGCAGTGACAGCACCGGCCACTGCTCGTGAGCGCGGCGGAAGGAGCCGGCCAGATAGCGCTCGCAACGCGCGACCGTCGGCGGCGCATCGCCCGAGAACTCCCCTTCGGCAAAGCGGCGGAAGCCGAGTACCTCATCGACCAGCAGTCCTGCCGGAACCTCCCGATGGTTCACCACCACGATGCGCGTGTTGCGGGTCACCGGCGTCACGCCGCTGCCGAGGAACTGGCGCAGATCGATGACCGGCAGCAGCTGGCCGCGCACGTTGGCGAGACCCTTGATCCAGGGCTTGGCGCCCGGCACGCGCGTGGTGCCGCTCGGCACGCCGAGCACCTCGCGGGTCTCCTCGCGCGCCACCAGGTACAGATCTCCCGCCATGCGCAATGCCACGCCCACCCACTCGCGGCCCGCGGTCGCCTGCTCGGTGAGCAGCGCGGTCACGGCGCGGCCGCGCCGCTCGAGCTCGGCGAGCAGCTCGAACGGCCGGTCGCGGAGCGACTTCAGCTCGATCTGCGGTGCGCCTGGCGCTTCGGTCATGAGTGGCGCTCGAGCATGAGGCGGACGCTGCCGCTCACGCCGACAGGGTCGCCTGCGCCTTGGCGACCAGCTGGTCCGGGGAGACGGGCTTCACCATATAGTCGACCGCGCCCTGACGCAGACCCCAGATGCGGTCGGTCTCCTGGCCCTTGGAGGTGACCATGATGACGGGAATGGTGCGCGTACGCGGATCGTTGGCGAGCGCGCGCGTGGCCTGGTAGCCGTTCATCCCCGGCATGACGATGTCCATGAAGATCAGATCGGGCGTCATCTCGCGCGCCAGGCGCACCCCCTCGGCGCCGTCGGCCGCCGCGGCCGTCCGGTAACCGTGCTTCTCGAGCGCCTTCTGCATGACGTGCACTTCGGTCGGCGAGTCGTCGACGATCAGAATGAGCGGCATGCCATCATCTCCCGATGTGCGTCTCGATCGCGGACAGCAGCTCGTCCTTGGTGAAGGGCTTGGTCAGATAATGCTCGGAGCCGACGATGCGGCCACGCGCGCGGTCGAACAGGCCGTCCTTTGAAGACAGCATGATGACGGGAATCGAGCGGAACACCTTGTTGTGTTTGATCAGCGAGCAGGTCTGGTAGCCGTCGAGACGCGGCATCATGATGTCGACGAACACGATGTCGGGCTGGTGGTCGGCGATCTTCGCGAGCGCATCGAAGCCGTCGATCGCCGTGAAGACCTCGCAACCCTCCTTGGCCAGCAGCGTCTCGGCCGTGCGCCGGATCGTCTTGCTGTCGTCGATGACCAGAACCTTGAGCCCCTGGAGCTTCGTGTTGCTGCCGGTCACGCTCGGGAAACTCCTTAGGTACTACGGACCTGGGTAAAGTGGCCCCTGCGCGCAGCCGCCGCGCCGGGCAGACGCAGCGCGGGTTTTAACATATCGGTATACCCCCGGCTATGCCACGCGCGTCACGTTTTTCGAAGCTCGGCACGGGGTGCCCGCACCGCGCCTGCAGCGGGGCAGACATATTCGCGCCCGACTGAGCATAATCGGCCCCTGAAGGCGCGCTTGCAGGACCGGATGAGCACGGCCAGACGACTCGGCGTGGTGATGGATCCGATCGCCGCCATAAGCTACGCGAAGGACTCGACGCTCGCGATGCTGCTCGCGGCTCAGGCCCGCGGGTTCACGCTCGCCTACCTCGAGCAGCGCGATCTCATGCTCCGCGACGGCGTCGCCTGCGGACGGATGCGCCCGCTCGCCGTGCGGGCGGACCCGCACGGCTGGTTCACCCTCGGTGAGCCGCTCACCGAGCCCCTGAGCGCGCTCGGGTGCATCCTGATGCGCAAGGACCCGCCGTTCGACGCCGAGTACATCTACAGCACCTACATCCTCGAGCGCGCCGAGGACGCGGGGGTGCTGGTGGTCAACCGGCCGCAGGGCCTCAGGGACATGAACGAGAAGGTCTATACGGCCTGGTTCCCGCAGTGCTGCGCGCCGACGCTGATCAGCCGCGACATGG
>JASHTN010000459.1 GCA_030040525.1 Gammaproteobacteria bacterium
GCACACCGAGGATCATTACAGCGACAACTACGTGATGCCCGGAATCCAGTACGGCGGGCAGGCCTGGCAGCTGGCGGCGAGCTACTACTACCCGGTCGTGCCGACGCCGCCCCCCGAAGACTGGTACTCGTATCTCGAGTCGATCGACTACCTGCAGACCACCGAGTTCGCCAACATCAACTTCGACATCACCGACAGGTGGAACATCGAGGTCGGCACGGTGCACTTCCGCTCCGATGCCACCGCCGCGGCACAGTACGCGGCCTACTCGTACCAGCCGACCGGCCCGGGGCAGGTCGGCGGCCCGAGCAGCTCGGTCGGCGGCTCCCACAAGTGGAACAGCAAGGTCGACCTCAGCTACCGGGCGCTCGACAATCTGCTGTTCTACGCCACCTTCGCCCAGGGCTTCCGCGACGGCGGCATCAACGCCGGCTTCACCGACGCCTGCTACGCGGCAGGCGTGCCGCGTCAGTACACGCCCGACACGCTCAACAACTACGAGCTCGGCTGGAAGTCGACCATGCTGGACCAGCACCTGCTGTGGGACGGCGCGCTCTACTACATGCCGTGGAAGAATTTTCAGACCACTGTCTACGATCCGGACATCTGCACGTCCGGCGAGTACAACGCCAACCTGGGTCAGGCGCGCATCTACGGCGCGGAGTCGAATCTCAACCTCAAGGCGGGCGATCACTGGTCGCTGCAGGGGGCGGTCAACTACACCGACTCGGAGCTGATCTCGAACACCTACCTGAATCCGTACTTCGAGGTGCCGCCGGGCTCGCGCCTGCCGTATGCGCCGTACTTCAACTGGAGCGGCAACGTGCGCTACGAGACGCCGCTCAGCAAACAGCTCGTCTGGTACGCGCAGTACGACATCGCCTACAAGGGCGACATGTACAACAACCTGAGCTCCCAGACCGGCAACGGCTTTCCGCGCTTCCTGCAACCGCCCTACGACATCATGAACGTGCGCATCGGCCTCAATCCCGACGATGGGCGCTGGCTGGCGGAGTTCTACATCACCAACCTCGCCAACAAGAACGCCATCATCTTCACCAATACCGGCAATTACGACATACGCTACACGACCAACGAGCCGCGCGTCTTCGGCCTGCGGCTCAACTACCGCTTTGGCAAGCTCTGAGGCGCGACTGTCTCGCTCAACAAGCTGCGAACGCGTCGAGCAGCAGCCGCGCGAACTGCGGCCCCTTGCCCGCCTCCTCGTGCTTGAAATACACGAACGTCTCGCGGCAGTGCGCCGTGGCGGAGCGGATCGCTGCCGCCCAGCGCGCCAGATCCGCGGCCGTGTAGCCTTCGTCGCGCAGGCGGAAGTAGCCGTAATCGGCGGTGATCTCCACCGGGGTCGAGAACTTTTCGCTGTCGGCGACGCACAGCGCCAGATTACGCGCCCTGAGACGGCCGAACACCTCCGCGTCCATCCAGGAGGCATGCCGGAACTCGAACGCCGCGCAGCTTCCCACCGGGACGCCGCCGAGGAAGGCGTCCAGCACGGTGAGATCCTTGCGGAAGTAGGGCGGCAGCTGGAACAGGATCGCGCCGAGCTTGGGTCCCAGGGTGGCGGCGGTCCTGAGGAAGTACCCGAGGAGCTCGCCGCAGTCGCGCAGCTTCGCGATGTGCGTGATGCGCTTCGGCGCCTTGAGCGTCAGACGAAAGCCCGCCGGCGTCTCGCGGTCCCAGCCGGCGAGAATCCTCGCGTTCGGCGTGCGGTAGAACGTGTAGTTGATCTCGACGGTCGTGAAGCGCTCGGCGTAGTAGGGCAGCATCTTCGCCGCCGGCAGCTTCTCGGGATAGAAGCTGCCCTTCCACTCCGGGTAGTTGTAGCCGGAGGTGCCGACCCAGAGCTGCATGGGCTGCGCGCTCCCCGGGGCGTCCAGCGCCTCAGCGCCCCTCGCTCTCTCTCAGCCGGCGGTACTGACCGAGGTGCCGCAGAGCATGCTGCGGCTCGCCGCGCGATTCATAGAGGCGCGCCAGGTTGTAGTGGCCGTCGGCGAGGTCCGGATCTGCCGCGACCGCGCCCTGATAGGCGGCGAGGGCGGCGTCGGTCCGGCCGAGATCCTCGAGCAGCACGCCCTGGTTGAACAGCAGCAACGGCTCGGGTCCGACCTGCTCGAGCGCGCGCCGGTAGACGGCCTCCGCCTCGAGCGTCGCGCCCTGCTCGTGCAGCAGCCTGCCCAGGTTGATCCACGTCGCGGTGTTGTCGGGATCGGTCTCCGCAGCCCGGCGGTAGGCAGCCAGCGCGGCCTTGGGATCGGTCGCCTCGAGCGCCAGGGCTTCGGCGAACCAGTCGCGCGCTGCCTCCGGCACCGTGACGTCCGGCGCCGCTGCGGCCGGCCCCGCCCCGGCCGCCGATGTCGGTGGCGCGTTGCGCGCGTGCTCCACCACGTTCAGCACGCCGTTGCTGACGCTGACATCGAGTCCCAGCAGGTACTGGCCACTGTCGGCCTGCCAGCGGCTCTCGCCCTCGCGCACCACGACGTGGTCGCCGACCGCGCAGATGGCGAGCCCCGAGAGCGGCAGCGACTGCGGCAGCTCGCGCCTGAGGCTCTCGAGCGAGCGCCGGATGCGCTGGCGCGGCACCTTCGCCTGGATGAGCGCGCGCGCGGTGCGCAGCACGATCAGGTCCTGGAACGAGAAGCGGTACTCGCGCCTCGCCCCGCGGGTGGGACTGACGAAGCCGGCGCGAATCAGGCCGCGCGTCGTGCCGGCGGACAGATGCAGGACGCGCTCGACGTCCCGCACACTGTAGGAAGGCATGCCCGACCCTGCGGACCGCGCTGCGCCCGGCGCGCCTCAGCGCCGCGTCGCCTTGCGGACCGACTTGACGGGCTCCTCGATGCGCTTCGGCGCCTTGCGCGGACCGAGACCGCTCACCTGGGTGCGCGCCTTCTCGCCCCGCTCGAGACTCGCGCGCAGCGCCTCCATCAGATCGATGACCTTGCCTTCGCCCGCGGGCGCAGGCTCGGCCACCGAGATCTCCTTGCCTTCGACCTTCTTCTGGATCTCCGCTTCGAGGCGCGCGTGCACCTGATCCTGGTAGGCGTCCGGATCGAACCTCGCGCCCGTCTGCTGTTCGATGAGCTGCTGCGCCAACTTCAGCTCCGCGGGCTTCACCTCGGGCTTGGGCACCTCGACCTCGCTGGCGCGGCGGACGTCGGCCGCGTAGTGCAGCTGCTGCATGGCGAGCACATCACCGATCGGGCGCAGGATGACGAGGTAGCCCTTGCCGCGCGCCGCCCAGCGACCCACGCCGCAGCGTCCGGCCTGCCGCAGTGCCTCGACGAGCAGTGCGTACGGCTTGGCGGCGCCCTTGTCGGGGGCGAGATAGTACGTCTTGTCGTAGAAGACGGGATCGACGGACTCGATCGGCACGAACTCGGAGATCTCCACCGCGTGCGTCCCGACCTCCTCGAGCGCCTTGATCTCCTCGGGCGTGAAGCGCACGTACTGATCCTTGGCGAACTCGTAGCCCTTGACCATGTCGTCGCGCTCGACGACGACGCCTTCCTTCTGACACAGGTACTGCTGCTTCAGGCGCGAGCCGCAGGTCTTGTGCAGCAGGTTGAAGGAGATGGTGTTGCCCGACTGCGTCGCGGTGAAGAGCTTCACCGGGATCGCGACCAGCCCGAACGACACCGTCAGTGAACCTATGGAGCGTGCGGCCATGTGAGTGCTCTCTCATTCGCGAGGGGGCAGCGCTCCTCCCGCGCTACTTCTCACGGTTGTGACCAAAAGCCTGCGTAAGGCTCTGTTTTGACTCAAGTACATCATGCCACCGGTCGCCGTTCTTTTCCAACCGCGCCGGTACGTTGTTGATTGTAAAGTCCATGGGCTCGGCGGCTTCCAGCTCCTCCCAGGTGAGGGGCATCGAGACCGGTGCGCCGGGCACGCCGCGCGGGGAATAGGCGACGTTGAGCGTCTTGCCGCGCACGTTCATGTTGTAGTCGATGAAGATCTTGCCGGTGCGCTTCTCGACCGCCCACTCCATGGTGATGTCTTTCGGGTGCTCGCGCATCACGTGCCGGCCGATCGTCTCGCAGATGTGGCGCGCCTCTTCGAAGGTCACGCTGCGCTCGATCGGCACGAACAGGTGCAGCCCGGTCTTGCCGGAGGTCTTGACACAGGCCTCGAGCGACATCTCCCGCAGCAGGTCGCGCAGCCAGAAGGCGACGCGCCTGCCGGTGGCGAAGCCCTGCCTGTTGAGCTCGGGCTCCGCCCCCGGCGCTTCCTTGCCGGAATAGATGTAGGGATCGATGTCGAACACCAGGTAGTCGGGGAAGTTCAGCACCGAGGCCTCGAGCGCTGCGAGCGAGCTGGCATAGTCGGTCCCGGCACCGGGGGCGTCGGGCCCTGGCGCCGCGCGCGAATGCCAGACGTGAAACTCGAGCGTACCGACCTGCCCGAGCCACAGCAGCGTCGGCAGGTTGTTGGCGAGCAGGTAGCCGTGCTGCTCGTCCTTGTGCTCGGAGAACACGGTGATCGTCTCGACGAACTCCGGCAGCTCCTGCACCCAGTGCTTCTGGAAGAAGCGCTCGCCGCCGATCCCCTCGGGCATGCGGATCATGGTGAGCGGCCGGTCCTTGAGGTGCGGCAGCATGGCGGGCGATACCGCCGCCAGGTAGCGCAGCAGGTCACGCTTGGTGACGGCGCTCGGGCGTGCGCCGCGCCCGGCCGGCCAGTAGACGCGCTCGAGATTGGTGAGCCGGATGCGCGCGCCGCCGAGCTGGAGATCCAACCGCTCCGCGGGGCTCGCGAGCTGCTCGAGGATCGCGCCGATTTCATCGTGCGGATCCGGCGGGTCGTGCGCCTCGCCGCCGGAGCGGGCGGGCGGGGCGCTGCGCGGCGCGCCAGGGTCGGGCTTGCGGATGCTGTCCGCGGCGAGGTCCTCGCGCAGTCTGACGAACACCGGCGCCCGCAGCGCGCCGGCCGGTGTCCACTCGCTGAAGCTGACCTCGGCGACCAGCTCGGGTTTGAGCCAGGTGGTCGGCCGATGCAGCGCGGGCTTGGTGTCGAACGGCGAGCTGCGGCGCACGAGCCTCGCGGTGCGCTTGCGCAGCAGCGCGATCGCCGCATCATCGAGCCCCGAGCCCACGTGGCCGGCATACTCAAGCTTGCGTCCCTCCCAGTACCCGAGCAGCAGGGCGCCCAGGGGCTCGCGGGCGCCCTTGCCACGCGTGTAGCCCCCGATGACGAACTCACCGCTCTGCGCCGCCTTGAATTTGAGCCACGCGCCCGAGCGCTTGCCCGGCAGGTAGCGGCTGTCGCAGCGCTTGCCGACCACCCCTTCGAAGCCGGACGCGAGCGCCGCGGCGTACAGCTGTGCGGCATCCTCCGACACGTGCACCAGCTGCAGGTGCGCTCCCGGCATCAGGCATTGCGCCAGGTAGCGGTGCCGGTCGCGGTACGGCGCGCCGCGCAGGTTGAGCCCCGCGAAGTGCAGCAGATCGAAGCACACCAGCACCACCGGCGCGTCGCGCCGGGCGGCGGCGATCTCCGCGGCCGTCTTCAGCTGCGCGCGGTTCTGCAGCGCGTTGAACGACGGCCGCCCGCGCGCATCGAGCGCCACGATCTCCCCGTCGAGGATCATCTGCCCGCCGGGCTGCGCGGCGAGGTCGGCGCTGAGCTCGGGGAAGAAGGCCGTCAGGTCGAGGCCGCGGCGCGACTTGAGGCGCACCTCGGAGCCACGCACCGAGGCGATGACGCGATAGCCGTCGAGCTTCGGCTCGTAGCGCCAGCGCGGGTCGGAGTGCGGCGGCACCTCGCCCGCCTCGGCCAGCATTGGCGCGAGCCGCTCGGGCAGCGTCTCGCCGGGGCCGCTCGGGGCGAGCTCGGCGGCGGGGCGCCGTGCCGGAACGGTGCGCGGGCTCATCTCGTCCACGGTCAGGCCCGAGAGCACGGAGGCGCTCTGCGCCAGCACGTCGTTGGGCTGCGCGAAGCGGTCGCGGTGCTTGATGAGGAGCCACTGCCTGTCGGCGCGGGTCCTGACCAGCGTGAAGGAGCCCTTGAGCTTCTCGCCGCCGAGCAGGAAGCTGAGCTTGCCTGCGGCGAGCTCGGCGCGCACGCGCTTCTCGGCCGCGGGGCGATCGGCGAAGGAGTATTGCCGGCCTTCGTCGGGGGAGTACACGCCGCAGTCCCAGACGATCACCTGTCCGGCGCCATACTGCTTCGCGGGGATGACGCCCTCGAACGAGGCGTAGTCGAAGGGGTGGTCCTCGACCTCGACCGCCATGCGCTTGTCGTCGGGATCGAGCGAGGGCCCCTTGGGCACTGCCCAGGACTTGAGCACGCCGTCGAGCTCGAGCCGGAAGTCGTAGTGCAGCTGCCGCGCCGCGTGCTTCTGCACGACGAAGAGCAGTGGGCCGCGGCGCGCCGGCGCAGCGCGCGCCGGCGGCTCGGGCGTGCGCGTGAAGCTGCGCTTGGCGGCGTAGCGGTCGAGAGAGCGCTTGGGCACGGTTGGATGTTACCGCGGGAGGTGCGCGGCAGGATTCCGGAATTTACTGCCTGCATTCCGTGCCTGAAAAACGGCCACTGGCCGCTTCGGAGGAGACCGGACAGGCACTGTGGACGACCGGAGTTGGCCGGTCAGCGACCTCGACAGCCGCTGACCGGCCGAAGCACTCACACCTCGGTCTGCTCGGCCATCTCCAACGCGTCGTCGACCTCGATGCCGAGGTATCAGACAGTGCTTTCGCGTTGGGTGTGCCCGAGTAGCAGCTGTACCGCTCGGAGGTTCTTGGTCCGACGAAGACTGGCCTGGTTGATCCAAGAAGTCACGATCCATGACGTGTCTCCCAGTTGTGACAACCGGGAGAGTCTGCTGGCTTTCGATATATCACTGGGTGATATACTATGCCGATGCAGCGGGTCTTTAAGACCAAGACCTTCAGGCGCTGGAGCCGCAAAGCTGGCATTAGCGATGAGGCGCTGTGTGCTGCGGTTGCGGAAATGATGCAAGGCCTGATCGATGCCGACTTAGGAGGGCGGGTATTCAAGAAGCGCGTTCCCGTGCCCGGGCGGGGTAAACGCGGAGGTGCTCGGACGATTGTCGCAAGCAATCTTCAGGACCGCTGGTTCTTCACTCTACGGTTTCGAGAAGAAGGACCGCGAGACGATCGAAGGTCGAGAACTCGCGGCGTTGCAGACGGTCGCCGCTGCGTTATTAGCGATGGACCCAAAGCTACTTGAGAAGGCCGTCGCACAGAGTGAGCTTGAGGAGATTTGCCGTGAAAAGTCGCCTGCTGAGTGAGATGCGTGAAACCGCTCGCGCTCTGGAGCGAATTGGGGCTCTGGACAAGCAGACCATGCGTGAATTTGACGTTCTGACACTGCCTCCGGTTCAGGAACTTACGGCGAAGCAGATCAAAGCGATCCGCACCCGCAGCCGCGTCAGTCAGGCAGTGTTCGCCGCCATGCTTAATACCAGCGTCTCAACGGTTCAGAAATGGGAAATTGGCGAAAAGCGCCCGAGCGG
>JASHTN010000042.1 GCA_030040525.1 Gammaproteobacteria bacterium
GATTATCCGGCGGTGCATGCCATTCAGGACGGCTACAGGCTCGTGCCGCTGTCCGAATTCGCAAGACCGTACACGCCGCCGCCGGGCAAAGTGGATCCGAGTGTCGACGCCAAGACGCCGCCGGTCGAGAGGCTTCAGGCCATGACTGCGGCGAGTTACTTCAGCATGCTGGCGCGGCTGCTCGAGTCGAATCCACCGCCGCCAGCCGACGCTCCCGTGCTGGCGAAACTTGCGACCATCGGAATTGTTCCGGGACAGGCCTTCAACTACTCGAAACTCGAGCCGGCGATGGCGCGGGGCCTCGAAGACTCAGTAGCGGTCGCGCTGCAGCGGTTGCAGGCTGCCGCCCGGCAGACCGGGAAGTCTGTGAATGGCTGGCGCGTTCCGGCCATGATTCTCGGCAACTACGGCACCAATTACCGTGCCCGCGCGATCATCGCGTTGATCGCCTTCGGCGCCAACCTTCCCGCTGATGCGGTTTATCCGACGACCTTCGTGGATGCCGATGGCAAGCCTCTCAACGGGACGAACCGATACGTCCTTCACTTCGACAGGGGAATGACGCCGCCCGTCAGAGCCTTCTGGTCCATCACGCTCTACGGTCCGGACTCGTTTTTCGTTGCCAATCCGATCGACCGCTACGCCGTCAGCAGCTGGATGCCGCTGAAGCGCGGTAGCGATGGGTCGATCGACCTCTACGTGCAGCGTGAGTCACCGGGCAAGGAGAACGAATCGAACTGGCTGCCGGCCCCGGAGGGCGATTTCAATCTCACGCTGAGGATGTACTGGCCGGCCGATACACCACCTTCGATCCTGGACACAAGCTGGAAACCACCGGGTGTGGTCCGGGTTTTTCACAGGGTGGAGCCCGCCAAAACACTTTAGTTTTCTTGAGCTTTGCCGAGGCGCGAATCACACGTCGCGACAGCGCGCGCGTCGTTGCCGCGAGAAAGACGAGCGGCCATACTCGTGCCACTCCAGCTGCTGAGCCTCAGGTCGTAAAGGAGAGAGGAGTCGCGCACCGCGCACGACGTGGCGCGCCATCAGCTACGTGAAGGCAGCCCTCGAGCCGTCGCAGTTGCAAGCGGACATGCCGCAGCCCGTTTCGGCGGGAGCCGCCAAGTGGGTGGTGTTCTCCCTGGATGCGGGTCGCTACGCGTTGCCGCTCGCAGTCGTTGAACGCATCTTGCGTGCGGCGGAGGTCACGCCGCTGCCCTCAGCTCCGCCCATCGTGCTTGGAGCCATCGATGTGGAGGGGCGAGTGCTTCCTGTCTTCAATGTGCGGCGCAGGTTTGGCATGCCCGAGCGGCAGCTCGAGCCCACCGATCAGTTCGTGATCGCCCGGAGCGCGCATCGCACGGTGGTGCTCGTCGTCGATGCGGCTCTGGGTGTTTTGCAATCCCTTCCCTCTGAGACCATCAGTGCCGCGAGCATAGTGACGGGCCTCGAGCACATCCAGGGCGTCATCCGCTTGTCGGACGGCCTGGTGCTGATTCATGACCTGGACCTGTTTCTATCGGCCGAGGAGGGGCGCGCGCTGGATGAGTCCCTGAATCCGGGCAGCTCGCATGCCAGCTGAAGCTCTGGCGGATGCGCTGTGCGACCGCCTCGGAGAGTTCATTGCCCGCAATACCGGGCTGCATTTCCCGGCCGAGCGCCGGGCGGACCTGCAACGCGGCTTCAGCGCCGCGGCGGAGGAATTCGGCTTTGCGGATCGCGTGCGCTGTGCCGAGTGGGTGCTTTCGGGCGCCCTGACCCGCGCGCAGCTGCACGCGCTGGCGAGTCATCTCACCGTCGGCGAGACCTACTTCCTGCGTGAGCGTAAGACCTTCGAGGCCCTGTCGAATGTCGTCCTGCCGGAGCTGATCAGCCGTCGCCGCGGGCGCGAGCAGCGCTTGCGCCTCTGGAGCGCGGCCTGCTGCACCGGGGAGGAGGCCTACTCGCTGGCGATACTGCTGCAGGAGCTGCTGCCGGACTGGAAGGAGTGGAGCATTACGATCCTGGCGACAGATATAAGTGAGCGGTTCCTGCACAAGGCCGCGACGGGGGTTTACGGCGAATGGTCCTTTCGCGATTGCACCCAGGCCTTCAGGGAGCGGCACTTTACGCGCACGCCGGATGGCCGTTACCGGGTGGCAGCGCAGCTCAGGAGCTGGGTGACGATCGCGCAGCTGAACCTGGCCGAGGATCGCTTCCCCTCGCTGAGCACGGACACCAATGCCATGGACGTGATCCTCTGCCGCAATCTGCTGCTCTATTTCACGCCAGCGCACGCCCGCAAGCTCGTGGATAAGCTCCATAACGCGCTGGTCGATCAGGGATGGCTCGCGGTCAGTCCCAGCGAATACTCGCAGGCGTTGTTCTCGCGCTTCGTCGCGATGAATTTCCCGGGCGCTGTCCTGTACCGCAAGGGCAGCGTGGAGCAGCGAGCCTCGCTCGCTGGCGCGGCATCGTTGCTGGAGCCCGCCGCCGCATTTGAGCCGTTCACTGTGTGGCAGGAGCCGACTGCGCTGACTGCCGATCCGTCGCGACCCGAGATCCCTCCCGCAACGGTGTCGGCAGAGTCTGCGAGCTCGCCGGGATTGCTCCAGGCTCTTGCGACAGCGGAGGATGCCTTGAGCCAGGGCCGCTACGCGCAGGCTGTGGCCGCGCTGCTGCCGGCGGTTGCGGACCCAGCCGGCGCTGCGTCAAAGGTGGGCCTGCCCGCCGGGCACGAGCCCCGCGCGTTTTCCGTGCTGGCACGGGCCTACGCAAACCAGGGCAAACTCACAGAGGCGCTGCAGTGGACCGCACGATGGATAGAGGCGAACCGGGTGGAGCCGGCTGCCTACTACCTGCACGCGATGATCCTGCAGGAGCAGGGTGAGCGGCAGAGCGCGCGGCGGGCGCTGCAGAGCGCGATCTATCTGCAGCCGGATTTCGCGCTCGCGCACTTCGCGCTCGGCAATCTGGCGCGTGCCGCTCGGCGTGCCGCGGAGGCGAACAAGCACTTTGCGAACGCGCTGCGATCGCTGCGACATCATCCTCCCGATGAAACGCTGCCTGACTCCGATGGGATCACGGTCGGGCGCCTGGTGCAGACAATCACTGCTCTGACCGGACTCACAGGCCGAGCTGATCGTGCTGGAGGCGGGAGCGCATGACACAGCGCCTCGAGACCGAGCGGATTCTGCGCGAGCGCGCGCATGCCCTGGCGCGCATACCGCCGCCACCGCCCGCTGCGGACACGATGCTCGAGCTGCTGGAGTTCGCACTGGCCTCGGAACGCTACGCCCTCGAGCGCCGCTACGTTCAGGAAGTGCATCCGCTGCGGGAATTGACCCCGCTGCCGTGCACGCCCGCCTTCATCGCAGGGATAGTCAACGTACGCGGCCGCATCGTGCCGGTTCTGGACCTCAAGAAGTTCTTCGAGCTGCCCGAACGAGGTCTCACCGACCTGCACCGGGCCATCATCGTTCGGGGCCATGACCTCGAAGTCGGTCTGCTGGCGGACGTGATCATCGGCATCAGCAGCGTGCCGGTCGAGAGTCTGCAGCCATCCCTGCCGACCCTGACTGGCATTCGCGCGGACTATCTCAAAGGGGTCACCGACAGGCGCCTCGTGGTGCTCGCGGTTGATCGCATTCTCATGGACCCGAGGATCATCGTTCATGAAGAAGTCGAGGATTGAGCCTGTGCTGTCATCGGAGCGTCTGTCATGAAGTGGAACGTCGGAACCAAGATCGGCCTTGGATTCGGCATCGTGCTGCTGATCTTCGTGATCGTCGGCGTGGTCGCCTACCGAAACGTAGTCCGGCAGGCGGAAGCCGCGGACGCGGTCACACACACGCACGAAGTCGAGAATGAGCTGACACGACTGCTGGGGAGCCTGCAGGACGCCGAGACCGGCCAGCGCGGCTATCTCATCACCGGTGTCGACAGCTACCTGGCGCCCTATACGGCGGCGCTCTCCGAGATCGACCAGCATCGCGCGCAATTGGCCCGGCTCGTGGAGGGCAATCCCCGGCTGGAGGCTCATGTCGATGCGCTGGGGCCGCTCATCGCGGAAAAGCTGGCGGAATTGCAGGAGACGATCGACCTGCGCCGCACCAAGGACTTCGCGGCGGCACAGGCCGTCGTGTTATCCGATCGCGGCAAGAAGGCCATGGACGCGCTTCGGGGCATTCTGCAGCAGATGAATACGGAAGCGGACGACTTGCTCAAGGTGCGTACGGACAGCGCAGAGCTCGACCGGCGTAACTCCAGGTGGACGATCGTGCTGGGCACGCTGCTCGGGGTGATCGCCGCCGGTCTCGCGGGCCTGATCATCACGCGCGGTATCGCGGTGCCGCTCGGGAGCCTGACGCGAGTTGCCGACCGCATCACGCTCGGCGACCTGAGCGCCAACGCGAACGTGGGCGAGCGCAGCGATGAGATCGGTATGTTGGCACTGGCCTTCGAGCGCATGGCGCGCGCTTTGCGCACGCTGGCCGGCGCCGCCGAGCAGATCGCGGCCGGGGATTTGCGCGTCAA
>JASHTN010000460.1 GCA_030040525.1 Gammaproteobacteria bacterium
CGCGCTCTGTCATCCGTGCCGGGGCCGACGGTCGCCGCCGGCTTGGTCAAGTACGGCGGGGTGATCGGGGCGGGCGCTGCGCTGCTCGCGCTCGGCATATGGGCGGTGGACGACTATTACGCGGCCAGATCAGCCAGCAATGCCGCGGCAGCCAGCGTGGCAGATTCCCCGATGCCGGCGCCGGCGTCGAGCCCGCGGAAGCCGGAGACGGAGGTTGTGGCTCAACCTCCGCCTCGCGAGCAGCTCGCTGCCGCTGCCGTCGAGACCGTTGATCCTTACGCCGACCCTGCCTTCAAGGTTCAGCCTCCCGTGCATCACGCCGGTACGCCCGCGGACCTGACCGAGAGGCTGCTGCGTCGCTCGGAGGCGCGGGCGCGCGCCGAGCTGTTGGCGGAGACGCAGCAGCACGCGCAACGCTCGCAGTACGACTGCGAAGCGGCCACCCGTGCCGACAAGTACCTCAAGGCCGGGCTCGACGTCTGGGGCTTCGCCGCGTGGCAGGACAAGTACTTCCCGGTAGCCACCTACAAGGGCGCGACTCTCCCAGCCTGTCAGGACATCACGATTGTCGTCGCGCCTGCCGGGCTCGACCTGCGTTCGACCGTCGCGCAAGGACATCACGCCTGAAGGTCGTTCCGCGTCCGCTTCAGGCGCGGCGTCGACCCGACGGCCACATTCTTTGCAACACCCTGTCCCTGCGCACGAAGTGATGCCAGAGGGCGGCGAGCGTGTGCAGGCCGACGAGCGTGAAGAGCGCGTACGCGAGGTAGCCGTGGATTTCCTCGGTCGGATGGAAAATGGCGCGGTCCTTCCGGATGCCGAAGTCCAGCTTGAAGAGACCGAAGTCGAACACCCGGCCGTGCCAGAGGAAGGTCACGATACCGAGGACCGGGATGACGAGCAGCAGCGCGTAGAGCAACAGGTGCACGGGGTAGGACCAGCGGCGTGAGAATTCACCGGCCTCCGCCGGCAACGCAGGTGGCGGGTGCTTGAGGCGCCACCCGAGACGCAGCATGACCAGCGCCCACACCGAGAGCCCGAAGAGTGCGTGCACGTTGATCCAGAAAGCCTGGGTGGCCTTCGGCCAGGAGTCGTGCAGCAGTCCCAGCGCGCCCACGACGACGAGCAGCACGACCATCACCCAGTGGAGCGTCATCGCGCCGGCGTCATAGCGCGCAGCAGCGCGCGGACGTGCCGGCTCCGCCATCATTGGGCCCTGCATCACTCGAGCTCCCTGCGCCCGCCTGGTGCCCAAGTCGCAATCATAGCGGCTCGGTCTTTCTGTGACGTCCGTCACTCCCGGCAGGACACCCGCGGCGCGCCGCGGGCGGATTTGAGATCCCAGGACACAAAGAGAAAAGGAGTTTCGATTTAACTGTGGCCCGTGAGTATCCGCTCAAAGGTCATTGCACTGATCGGGGCCCTGTTCGTGATCCTGGGTCTGGCGGCAGTTCTCGTCGGCAAGCTGGTCGTCATGCCGAGCTTTGCCGCGCTCGAGCGCACCGACGCGGATACCGCGATGCGGCGCGTCAGCTACGCGCTCGACATGACGCTGCAGCGCCTTCAGGTCTCGGCCACCGACTGGGGCAACTGGGCTGATACGTACCAGTTTGTCGCCGACCACAACAGCGCATACATCAAGGCCAACATCACCACCATCGGCTTGCGGCAGCTCAACGTCAACGCCATGTTGATCGTCGCCGCGGACGGCCGGGTGGTGGTCTCGAGCGAGCTGGATCCGGACAGCGACCGGCCGCTGGGACTCGATCTTGCGGCCGCCCGGGCGCTGCCCGCGGATTTCCCCTGGCGCGCGAACCTGCGCAGCGCGCAGGGCGCCGCGGGGCTGCTGCATACGAACCGCGGCATACTGATGCTCGCCGCCGCGCCGGTGCTCGATGGCACGGGGCACGGCCCGGCGCGCGGCCTGGTGATCCTCGGCCGGCTCCTGTCGAGCGAGCAGATCGAGAGCCTGGGGGCGCAGGCGCAGTCCGCACTCGTCATGCTGCCGGCGGCAGCGGACGCGGCGCCGCAGACGATCCAGGAGAGCTCGACCGTCACACGCGTGTACCGCGCGTTCGACGATGTCTATGGCCGTCCCGTCATGACGCTGCGCGTCGACATCCCGCGGGACATCACCGCGCGTGGACAGACGGCCGTGCTCTATGCCTCGGCCTATCTGGTCCTGGCTGCGGTGATCGTGCTGCTGCTCGTGATGGCGGTCCTGAACCGGCTGATCCTCAGGCCGCTCGCCACCGTGACGCGCCATGCGGTCGCGCTCGGCGAAGACAAGGACCTGACGACGCGGCTCAACCTGCCGGGCAACGACGAGATCGGCGTGCTGGCGCGGGAGTTCGATCGCATGGTGAGCCGAGTTGCGGAGTCGCGTGCCCGGCTCGTTGACCAGTCCTTCCAGGCGGGCTTCGCTGAGCTTGCCAAGGGTGTGCTGCACAACCTCGGCAACGCGCTGACACCGGTGGGGGTGCGGCTGGCGAACCTGAGCGAGCGGCTCCGCCAGGCGCCTGCCGACGATGCGGCGCAGGCGGTGGCGGAGCTCAAGGAGGGCAGGGCGGATGCGCCGCGGCGTGCCGACCTCGAGGAGTTTGCCCGGCTCGGCTGCGAGGAGCTCGCCCACGTCGTCAAGGCCGCGCGTCAGGACGTGGCGCTCATCAGCCGGCAGACCAGCCTCATCCAGGGCACGCTCGCCGAGCAGATGCGCGCGACGCGCAACGATCCGGTGATCGAGCCGGTGCGCCTCAACGAGCTCGTTGCGCAGACGCTCGAGATCGTGCCCGACGCCTGCCGGCGGCGCCTGGTGGTGTCCGCCGAAGACAGCCTGCGGGCAGTCGGGTCGGTGCGCGTGGCCCGCACGGTGCTGCGGCTGGTGCTGCAGAACCTGATCATCAACGCCGCCGACGCGGTGCGCGATGCAGGCAAGGCCCGCGGAGTGCTGCGCCTCGGCGCCGAGATCGTGCGCGAGGCACACGGTGCGCAGCTGCATCTGCACTGCGACGACGACGGCGTCGGCATCCCCGCCGACAATCTCGAGCGGGTGTTCGAGAAGGGATTCTCGACCAAACCCCGCGAAACCAACCAGGGCATCGGACTGCACTGGTGCGCCAATGCCATCCAGGCGCTCGGTGGCCGGATCTGGGCCGCGAGCGACGGCCCGGGATGCGGCGCGTCGCTGCATCTGCTGGTACCGCTGGCAGCGGTCGAGGCCGCGCCGCTGGCCCGAACCGCGTGAGTGAGGCTCCCATGACCGAATTGAATCAAACAGCGATTCGCGTGCTCGTCGTCGATGACGAGGCCGGGGTGCGCGATGCGTACCGGCAGATCCTGCTCGAGAGCGAGGTCAGCCGCGAGATGGAGGGATTCCACGCGCTGCGCAGCCGGCTGTTCAACAAGCAGAGCGGCGCCCAGTCCCGCCCACGCGCGCACAGCGTCGGCTTCGAGCCGGTGTTCTGCGATCAGGCGGATGCGGCCGTGGCTGCGGTGAAAGAGGCGCTGGCGCAGAATCGGCCGTTCGCCGTGGTGTTTCTCGACATGCGCATGCCGCCCGGGGCGGACGGCGTGTGGGCGGCGACCCGCATCCGCGAGCTCGATGCGGCGGTCGAGATCGTGATCTGCACTGCGTATTCCGACACTGATCCCTGCGAGATGGGCGGCATCGTGCCGCCGGAGGACAAGCTGTCGTACCTGCAGAAGCCGTTCCATCCGCACGAAGTGCGGCAGATGACCATCGCGCTCGCGAGCAAGTGGCGTGCCGAGCGGCGCATCGTGCGGCTCGCGTACTTCGATACGCTCACCGGGCTGCCGAATCGCGAGCAGTCGCGCAACCGCCTCAAGGGCGCACTGCAGGCCGCGCGCGAGCACCAGCGCACGCTCGCGGTGCTGTATCTCGACCTGGACAACTTCAAGCGGGTGAACGACACGCTCGGCCACGCGGCGGGCGACGAGCTGCTGTGCGTGGTGGCGAACCGGCTCAAAGGGTCGCTGCGCTACAGCGATTTCGGCAGCGTGGATTCCAGCCCCAATGCGCGTCCCGGTGACATCGCGCGCCTGGGGGGCGATGAGTTCATGGTGCTGCTGCCGAATCTGCGCAGCTCCGCGGATGCCGGCGTGGTCGCGGGCCGGCTGATCGACGCGCTGCGCGAGCCGGTGCAGCTCGCGCAGAACACGCTGGTGATCACCCCGAGCGTCGGCATCGCGCTCTATCCCCAGGACGGGGCCGACGCCGAGACGCTGCTGCGCAACGCCGACCTCGCCATGTACTTTGCCAAGCGCAAGACTCCGGGCACCTGCGCGTTCTTCGACGTCTCGATGAATGCGCGCGCGCTGCACCGCTTCACGATCGAGGACCGGCTGCGCGGCGCGCTCGAGCGCGGCGAGTTCTACCTGCAGTATCAGCCGCAGTTCGACGTGCGCACCGGGACCATCTCGGGCCTCGAGGCGCTGCTGCGCTGGACCAACCCGGATCTGGGGGCCGTGAGTCCCGCCGAGTTCATTCCGGTCGCGGAGGAGACCGGCCTGGTCCTCGGCATCGGCACCTGGGCGCTGCGCAACGCCTGCCGGCAGGCCCAGGCCTGGCACACCGAGGGATTGCCGGTGGGCCGCATGGCGGTGAACGTGTCCGGGCGGCAGTTCGCGCGCGCGGAGTTTCCGCGCGAGGTCGCCGCGATCCTCAAGGAGACCGGACTCGACCCCGCGATGCTCGAGCTCGAGATCACCGAGTCGGTGGTCATGGCGGACGAGGCGTGGGCGGAGAAGGCCATCAACGAGCTCAAGCACCTCGGCATCTCGCTCGCCATCGATGACTTCGGCACCGGCTACTCGAGCTTCGGGCGGCTACGCCATTTCGCAGTCGATCGGCTGAAGATCGACCGGTCCTTCGTGACCAGTATCAGCGAGGGGAGCGACGATCGTGCCATTGCCGCCGCGATCATCGCCATGTCGCGCTCGATGCGCATCAGCGTCACCGCCGAAGGCGTCGAGAACTTCCCGCAGCTCACCTTCCTGCAGGAACAACAGTGTCAGGACGCCCAGGGATTTCTGCTCAGCCGGCCGCTGCAGGCGGACGCCGCCCACGAGCTGCTGCGCCGCGTGAACGAGATCGGTGATGCCACGCGCACCCAGCGCCTGAGGGCACTGATCGGCTGAGCCTGCCGGTGCGACGAGCCCCGCGCACCACGAATACCGCGCTGATAAGCGTCGCCGGCGCTGCAAGCAGCAGCGCCGCGGCGAGCCATGGTCGACGTTGCATGGTGCCCCATGGTAAACGTGCGCACATGCACAAAGGCAGCAGCTGATGGCCGACGCATGGGGCGAGCGCATGCCGCGTTCGCTGGGGCTCGCCCACGCCGTCGCAGTCTCGATCGGCATCACCATCGGCAGCGGCATCTTCCGTGTGCCCGCGAGCGTCGCGGGCCTGCTGCACGATCCCGGCGCCATCCTGCTGTGCTGGGTGTTGGGCGGGGTGATCGCGCTGTGCGGCGCGCTCACGGTCGCGGAGCTCGCCGCCGCGCTGCCGCGCTCCGGGGGCATGTTCGCGTACCTGCTGGAAGGCTTCGGCCCCGCCCCTGCGTTTCTCTTCGGCTGGGCGGAGCTCGTGGTGGTGCGCGCCGCAGCGCTCGGGGCGATCGCGACCACATTCGCCGAGTACCTTGGGCACTTCGTGCCGCTGACCGCGTCGCAGGTGCGCGAGGCGGCCGCCGTGCTGATCGTGATCGTCGGTGTCATCAACTACCTCGGCGTGCGCCGCGCGGCCGCGGTGCTCAGCATCACGACCTACGCCAAGTACGCCGCCGTCACGGCACTCGCGCTGCTTGCCTTCAGCGCCAGCGGCGGTACGGTCGCGCATTTCTCGCCGGCCTGGAGCGCGCCGGTGTCGGCATCGCTGCTCGCGACGGCGCTGATCCCGGTGATGTGGACCTATGACGGCTGGGCGGACCTGGCGGCGGTCGGCGGCGAGGTGCGCGATCCGCAGCGCACCCTGCCGCGGGCGTTGATCCTCGGCTGCGCCTCGGTCACCGCGCTCTACCTCGTGTTGAACCTCGGGTTCATGTATGTGCTGTCGCTGCCGGAGCTCGCCGGCTCGACGCTCATCGCGGCGAGCGTCGCCGCGCGCATCCCGCTGCTCGCCGGGTTTGGCGCCGGGCTGATCACGAGCCTGGTGCTGGTCTCGACTTTCAGCGGCCTGAACGCCTCGCTCATGATCGGCGCGCGCATCTTCTACGCCATGGGCGACCGCGGCGTGCTGCTGCGCGCCCTGGCGCACGTCTCGCCGCACTTCAAGACGCCATCCACCGCGATCTGGCTGTGCACCGCGCTCGCTGTCGGCTATGTGCTCGAGAACGATTTCTCGCAGCTCGCCGCGAAATTCATCCTCGGGATCTGGCCGTTCTACGCGCTCACCGTGGCGGCGGTGTTCGTGCTGCGGCGCCGTCGACCGGAGCTGCCGCGGCCGTACCGCGTGTGGGGTTACCCGCTGGTGCCGGCGGTGTTCCTCATCGCCTCCGTCGGCATGGTCATCAATGCGCTGGCCACCGACCCGGTGAACACCGGCGTCACGTTCGCGATCATCTTCGCGGGGCTGCCCGTGTACTGGCTGCGCGCGCGGCTGCAGCGCGCCCGCGTGTCGCCCGTATGAGCCCCGCGAGCGCACGCGCCGGCGGTCGGGCGGCGTTCGCATTCATCTTCATCGCGGTGCTGGTCGACTCGATCGGTTTCGGCATCATTTTGCCGGTACTGCCGCGCCTGATCATGCAGCTGACGGGCGTGACGGTCGGCCGCGCGGCGGTCTATGGCGGTTGGCTGTCGTTCGTGTACGCGGTGATGCAGTTCTTCTCGGCGCCGGTGCTCGGCAACCTGAGCGACCGCTTCGGTCGCCGTCCGGTGCTGCTGTTCGCGCTCGGGGCGCTCGGTTGCGACTACCTGATCATGGGCTCGGCACCCACCGTCGGCTGGCTGTTCGTCGGGCGCCTGATCGCCGGCGTCGCCGGCGCCTCCTGGACGCCGGCGTATGCCTACGTCGCCGATATCAGCGAGCCGGCGAAACGTGCCCAGCACTTCGGTCTCATTGGCGCGGCGTTCGGTCTCGGCTTCATCCTCGGGCCGGCGATCGGCGGACTGCTCGGCAGCCTCGGTCCCCGGGCGCCATTCTTCACGGCCGGCGCGCTCGCGCTCGCCAACACCGCGTTCGGCTTCATCGCGCTGCCCGAATCGCTGCCGCGAGACGCGCGGCGGGCGTTTCACTGGGCGCGCGCCAACCCGCTCGGCACGCTGCTGCAGATCCGCAGCTACCCCGCCGTCGCCTGGCTCCTCGGCGCGCTGTTTCTCTGGCAGGTGGCCCATCAGGTGCTGCCGAGCACGTGGGCCTTCTACACCATATTCAAGTTCCACTGGTCAAGTGCCGAGGTGGGGTACTCACTGGCCTTCGTCGGCGTCCTCATGGCGGTCGCGCAGGGGGTGCTCACCAGGGTGCTCATCCCGTGGCTCGGCGGCGAGCGCCGCGCGGCGGCCGCCGGCATGGCGGCCGGGCTGGTGGCGTTCGTCGGTTATGCATTCGCAGGCAGCGGCTGGATGATGTACGTGGTGTCGCTCACTACGCTCTTCTTTGTGCTCGCCTACCCGTCGATGAATGCACTCGCCTCGCAGCAGATTCCCGCCAATGCACAGGGCGAGCTGCAGGGAGCGGTCGCGAGCCTCTACAGTCTGAGCTCGATCATCGGACCGCCGCTCATGACACAGATCTTCGGCGCGTTCTCGCGCGGCGGCGCCGGCGTGTATTTCCCCGGCGCGGCGTTTCTCACCGCAGCGCTCCTCACCGCCGGCTGTGCGGCGCTGTTCGTGCAGGCGGTGCGGCGCGCGCCGCGCACCGCGACCCATCTTTCCAGCGTGACCCCCGAGAGCTGAATGCCCCGGCGTCGCACCTTGCGCTTGGCGGCGCTGGCAGCGGCGGCCGTGACGCTCGCGGCGCTGCGCTGCGGGATCGCCGCCGCGGCGGCCCCGCCCGCGCCAATGCCGCCGATCCGCCACGTACTGCTCATCGTGCTCGAGAACGAGCCCTATGAGACGAGCTTCGGGGCACGCTCGCCGGCCCCTTATCTGGCGCGGGTCCTGCCGCGGCAGGGGGCGCTGCTGCCGAACTATTACGGCATCGGTCATGCGAGCCTTCCCAACTACGTGGCCTTGATCAGCGGCCAGGCACCTAACGAGGCGACGCAGCTCGACTGTCCGCTATTCAGCGACTTCAGGCTGAGCGCCCCGGGGCTCGACCCTTCGGGCCAGGCGCTCGGCTCGGGCTGCGTGTACCCGCCGATCGTCAGAACGCTGGCCGATCAGCTCGAGGCCGCGGGGCTCACCTGGAAGGGCTACCTGGAGGACATGGGCAACGATCCGCAGCGCGAGGCGAGCACCTGCGCGCACGTGCCGGTCGGCGCCCCCGACACGACCCGCGGCGCACAGCTCGGCGATCAGTACGCCGCCAAGCACGACCCGTTCGTCTACTTCCATTCGATCATCGACGACGCGAACCGTTGCGCGGCCCACGTCGTGAGCCTGGCGCGCCTCAAGGACGATCTGCGCAGCGTCGCGACCACGCCGAACTACGCCTTCATCGCGCCGAATCTCTGCAACGACGGTCACGACACGCCCTGCGTCGACGGCCGGCAGGGCGGACTCGTGGCCATCAACGCCTTCCTCACCGAATGGGTGCCGCGGATCGTGCATGCGCCGGCGTTTCGCGCCGACGGGCTGCTGGTGATCACCTTCGACGAGGCCGCCGGCGGCGGCCGCGACGGCTCGAGCGCCTGCTGCGGCGAGCAGGGGCTCCCGGGTGCCCGCTACGCGCCCGGCATCAGCGGACCGGGCGGCGGGCGGATCGGCGCGGTGCTGCTCTCGCCGTTCGTGAAGCCGGGCAGTGTCTCGAGGCTGCCCTACAACCATTACGCGCTGCTCAAGACCGTGGAGGCGATCTTTGGCCTCGCGCCGCTCGGCTACGCGCGAGCGCCCGCGCTCCGGGCGTTCGGCGCCGACGTGTTCGCGGCCGGCGCGGCCGCATCGCCCGCGCACTGAGCGGGCAGGCGGGCCCGCGGTCCTGCTGGACAAATTACTGCCGAGGCAGTAATCTTACAGGCAGTAATTGCACGGGAAGAGACCGCGAGCCAAGCCATGCCCGCCATCCGCCGCAGCGCCATCAAAGCCGAGCTGCCTGCCCCAGCGCATTCCCCGGAGGGAGGGCTGAGCGTCGGGTATCTCCTCGGCCGGGCGCGTGCCTCGCTCCTCTCGGGGCTCGACACCGAGCTCGCGCCGTTCGGGCTCAACGGCATGCAGTACGCGGTGCTCAAGCACCTCGGCGAAGGGGCGGCGCAGACCGCCGCGGACCTGTGCCGCTTCATGTACTACGACACCGGCTCCATGACGCGCATCGTCGATCACCTCGAGGAGAAGGGGCTGCTGCGGCGCGAGCGCTGCCGGGAGGACCGTCGCGTGGTGTTCCTGCGTGTCTCGCCTGCAGGGCGCGCGCAGCTGCCGCGCCTGCGTGCCATCGGCACACGGGTGCTCGAGAATCACCTTGCGGGCTTCAGCGCCGCCGAGATCGACACGCTCAGGCGCTATCTCGGTCGCATGATCGATAACGGCGAGCTCAAGAACGGGAAAATGACCGAGGGGGACTCACAGCACGGGCGCAAGCCATGAATACTCACAGGTCTCCCCTCACGACGTTCACGGTAGCGGCTCTCGGCGCGCTGGCATTGCTCGCCGGCTGCGTCGACCGCGGCGACTGGAAGCCGGCGCCGCAGCTCGAGCCGCAGGCACTCAGTGCCGAGCATGCGCTCGGCGGGGCACGCGTGGACCCGACCGCCTGGCCGCAGGACGGCTGGTGGCACAGCTACGGCGACCCGCAGCTCGATGCGCTGGTCGCCGAGGCGCTCGCCGCGAGCCCCTCGCTCGAGATCGCCGAGGCGCGGCTGCGCGCCGCCCAGGGCCAGGCGCTCGCGGCGCACGCCACGCGGCTGCCGGCGGTGTCCGCCGACGCGAGCCTCATCCGCCAGCGCTTCCCCGAGGACGTCCTGTACCCGCCGCCCCTGGGCGGCACCTACTGGACCCAGGGGCAGGCGCAGCTCGACTTCAGCTATGACCTGGACTTCTGGGGTCACAATCGCGCGCTGGCGGAGGCG
>JASHTN010000461.1 GCA_030040525.1 Gammaproteobacteria bacterium
GCACACCCGCTGGATTTCACACGGGTAACGGCTCTCGTGGACTTTGTCCGCCAATCTGCGTCCGAGCTTGACGTGCCGGGTGTCGGCCTAGCACTCATAGATCACGGAAAGATCGTTTATGAAGGCGGCGTTGGGGTCCGCGAGATGGGCAAGCCCGCTGCGGTCGACGCGCACACGCTCTTCATGATCGCTTCCAATACGAAAAGTATGTCGACGCTGCTACTGGCGGAGCTAGTGGATGAAGGCAAGCTGCGCTGGGACGAACCAGCTGTCCAAGCCTACCCCGCCTTCCGGCTGGGCAGCGATGCGACGACACAACAGGTGCTGGTGCACCACCTTGTGTGCGCCTGTACGGGGTTACCACGCAAGGACTTCGAATGGCTCTTCACCACGACTGCACGGACACCCGCCGCCGAGACTTTCCGTCTACTCGCCGCTACTCAGCCAACCAGCGGTTTCGGGGAGGTCTTTCAATACAACAACCTCATGGCTTCGGCCGCGGGCTACATCGCCGGTCACATTGTGCACCCCGAGAGCGAATTAGGCGCCGCCTATGATGCGGCGATGCAAGAGAAAGTCTTTGGGCCACTCGGTATGCGTGATACCACCTTCTCGATGGCGCGAGCGCTCGCCGCCGCTCATGCCAGTCCCCATGGGGAGGACGTCGACGGCCAGCTGCGGATCGTCAGCCAGGAAATGAATCTTGCCGTGGCACCGTTTCGTCCGGCAGGCGGTGCGTGGTCGTCGCCGCACGACATGATTCTGTACGTGCGCAACGAGATAACCGAAGGGGTGCTGTCGAACGGTCGCAGGCTTGTCTCGGCGAGCAATCTCCTCGAACGGCGCCGCCACGGAGTGCCGATAGCCGAGAACCAGTGGTACGGCATGGGGCTGACGGAAGATACCACTTGGGGCGTGTCGGTCATTCATCATGGCGGTTCCCTATTTGGATACGAGAGCGACTTCCTTGTGATTCCGGCGGCGCAGGTCGGTGCGGTGATCCTGACGAACGCCGATGCTGGGGCGGGCATGCTCCGACCCTTCATGCGGCGATTGCTTGAGGTC
Source organism: Gammaproteobacteria bacterium (assembly GCA_030040525.1). Taxonomy (GTDB): domain Bacteria; phylum Pseudomonadota; class Gammaproteobacteria; order Steroidobacterales; family Steroidobacteraceae; genus 13-2-20CM-66-19. Next base: position 1,066 of record JASHTN010000461.1, read on the forward strand.
CTCTACGACGGTCGCCAAGAGGCTGCCGATGACATTGCAGCGCAACCCAAGCAGATAGAAGCCAGACGACTCGAGTTTCGCCGCCGGCTGATTGTGCCCGCCGCGCCCGGAGATATTGCGCAGATCGCCTCAATTTATAGCAATCCTGACCTAGGTAGGATCGTGGTGGAAAAGCATGGGACCACGACTCGTTTCCGAGTAGCCGCATGGAGCAGCCCGGTGGCTTCACGCCACAATGACGACGGTACTGTCTCTTTTATCACCATCGATCCTGCCCTGACCGGGCTGGACTTTGTGGTCGGCGGCAGCGCCGGCAAGCGGACTTTGACGACACGAGACGCCCAGCACACCTATGTTTTCACCGAATTGACAGACCGAGACTCGGGTGCCAAATGAAGCTCATTGGCGACCGCAGCCTGCAGCGCACCGAACATGCTCGGACTCCCGCCTTAGGGCCGCTCCCGGTGTCAGGCTGCCGGCGGCGCGCCGGACTCTGAACCCTTCTTACGCTTGTGCTCTCTTTCGCAATTCCTAAGCGCGGGTGGACCTGCTCAAGAGAACTTCCGGGGTCGCGCTACGGTGTAAAGAGCGCTGCGCTGTTGCCCTCGGTTGCGAGCACCTGGCCGTTTAGGAGCGGCGTCAGCGTTTCCGCGCCTATGGGCGAGGCGGCCGTCGGCGTCCACTCGTTGGTGGAGGGATCATAAAGCGCGGCATTGGAACCCCCGCTTACGAGAGCGCTTCCGACAACCAGAACATCGCCGCTGGTAAGCGGGGCCAACGGACCGAGGACATTCGGCTGGTTAGAAGTGGCTTGCCAGACGTTCGTGGAGGGAACGTAGAACTCGCTGGCAGTATTCCCGTCCTCGATCAGCACGTCGCCGCTGGGAAGCAGCGCGGCGAAGGTTTCGGCGGCGCATTGAGCTAGGTTCGAGGTCAAACTCCAGCCGTGGCCGATCGAGAAAAGCTCCGCACTGCACGAAGCGGCATCGACGCCGTCGCCGCCTCCCGCAATCAAGGCCTCGCCGTTTTGGAGCAGGGTCAATTGCACGCTAGCGCGCCCATAGTGCATGCTGGCGGCTGCCGAAAAGCTGTTCGCGGAAGGGTTATAGAGATCAGCGGCGGATTCGACCCCATCGATATTCTCGCAGTACGCAGTGTGGCAATGGCCACCCGCCACCAACACGTCACCGTTTTGGAGAAGCACTGAGCTGTGATTGTAACGGGCCACGACCATGGAGCCGGCGGTTTTGCTCCATGTCCCGGTCGAAGGGTTATACAACTCAGCGCTGATGAGAGCCTTTGAGCCGGTGGCTCCCCCGGGAAGCACACCCACGTTGACGCCGCCAGTAACTAAAACCTCGCCATTCTGGAGCAGCGTTGCCTCGTGCTCGTATCGGGGTGTCGTCATGCTGCCGGTTTCGGTCCATGCGCCCGTGGAAGGGTTGTACAGAAAGGCGGTGGCGTAAACCTGGCCAGCCGCACTATTGAAGCCGCCCGCAACCAGCACCTGGCCATTCTGAAGCAGCGTGGCGGTATAGTTAGTGAGGCTGGGCCCAGACATGCTGCCAGTCGTTGTCCAGGTGCCAGCAGCCTGACCGAGAGCCGGGGCGGCCGTGGCTGCTGCCAGTCCGACCGCGAGCAGTCCTGATAAGGTCTTTGTGAGAATCCTTGCGACCTTCCGTCCATTCATGCGAGTCATGTCCGTGTCCCCGTGAAAATTTGAAATGAAAATTTAAAGATCGGGTTTATGTGCGTCTGATCGCAGGTTAGCCCGAGCCTTGTGGGGCTTCCGAGGGCCCTGCAGCATAGGTGGCCGGACTCACGGATTTGGTTCAATGGAAGTTACGACACAAGATCGAGGCCACCCCGTCATACCCATTCGCCTTCCCCAGCCGCCAGGCGGCTTCATGCGCCAGGTCTGCGGGCGGCGGAGATCACAATGGGGGCAATAGTCGGTTACACGACCTTTTCTGTCGAATCGTTGGCCCATTGGGATCTTTTTTGTCGAGTCCCGCAGAGCGAGTGGCGATATCCCTTATAGATTCGATTCTTGAAGTTTTGCGAACCACGCAAGGTCGATCGGGTACTGCGAGCGCGGAATTTGAATGACTGTATATGGACCCCTCCCCACTTGCTAGCACTGCGTTCTCCGGCGACGAGGTACGACTGCTCACGTATATCCGGCCTCATGTTGACCTCGATCAACCGAGGTCGGGCCACGATGAGCTATTCGCGCGCCAGCACCCCATTGCTTTGTCGGGCTTGATGCCCGCGGACATTCCCGGGTTTTGCTGACGCCG
>JASHTN010000462.1 GCA_030040525.1 Gammaproteobacteria bacterium
CTGCCGCCATGAGCGGCGGCTCCGCAGCTCAAGCGGTGCCCGCGGCGCCGGCAGCGGACGCGGGCGTGCCGGGCGGTGCGAATCCCGACGACTATGCTCCGGCCAGCGACGCTATGGACAGCTTCGGTCACGTCAGGCGAGGCACCGCGAGCGGCGTACCGCTGTACCAGCAGGCGGCCGCCACGACACAGCTGCCGCAGCTGCGACTCGACCTGCATGCCTATGCGCCGCGCCCCGAGGATCGCTGGGTGATCATCAATATGCACAAGCTCCACGAAGGCGACTCGACACCGGACGGCGTGCGCGTCGAGAGCATCACCCCCGAGGGGGCGGTGCTTTCGTATCAGGGAACGCAGTTCCTGCTGCCGCGGGACTGAGGCGGAACGGCATCACACCTTGACGCACTTCACAGAATGAGCTTCACAGAATCCGCCGGCCGCTGTCGCCAGCTGCGCGGCTCTGCGCCATCGTGCGGGTATGAGCGCCCGGCGCGGTACCCCTCCCGCACGCATGCTGATTGTCGATGACGACTCTCAGTACAAGGAGTGGCTGCGCCACCATCTCGACGTGATCTGCCCGCAGGCGAGCGTCAGCATGCTCGACCTGTCGGAATTCGAGCGCTGGTGCACGTCCGTGTCCGGGCGCGACTGCGATCTGCTGCTGCTCGGCTGCAAGTTCGGCCACAGTCCCGAGGATCCGGAGTCGCAGGGACTGTCGCTGCTGCGCCGCCTGCGCGACCAGCCGGCAGCTCCCGCGGTGCTGGCCTTCGCCGACGATGGCAACGAGCTCACCGCGGTGCGCGCCCTGCAGCTCGGCGCCGTCGACTACCTGCCCAAGCGGCTCCTCACGCCCGAGCGTCTCGGCACCTCGATCCGCGTTGCCCTGCGCCGCGTCGAGCGGCGCGTGGCGCGCCGCCTCGCGAGCCTCGCGCACCTCGCCCAGGACCGTGCCAGGACCGCACCGCCCGCCCCGGACGTGCCGGAACCGTCGCCGACCCCGGGCGCGGCAGCCGGCGAGGCTCTGCCGGCACAGGGCGTGATGGCGCTGCTGACCGCGCCCAACGGCGAGGAGTTCATCCCCGGATACACGCTGCGCCTGAAGATCGGCGAGTCCGAGAAGGCGGTGGTGTACCTGGCGATGAGCACCGCCCGCGGCCACAACGTGGCGCTCAAGGTGGCCAAGACGCTGCGCGACGAGGCGGCCGGACGGCAGTTCCTCGAGCGCGAGTACACCGCGGTGCTCACGCTGAAGAGCCCGCTGGTGGCGGAGATCTACGACTACGGCGTGCACGCCGGCTTCGAGTATCTGGCCATGGAGTATCTGCCGCGCGGCGATCTCAAGGCGCGCATTCAGCGCGGCCTCACCGAAGAGGAGGCGCTCGGCTATGTGCAGCAGATCGCCGCGGCGCTGCAGGTGGTGCACCAGGGCGGCCTCGTGCACCGCGACCTCAAGCCGCCGAATGTCATGCTGCGCGAGAACGATTCGGTCGCGCTGATCGATTTCGGGCTCGCCCGACCGCTCGAGGGGGGCACCTCGAGCCTCGCACAGACCGGCGTGCTGCTCGGCTCACCTTACTACATGAGTCCCGAGCAGGCGCTCGGCGAGCAGCTCGATGCGCGCTCGGACTTCTACAGTCTCGGCATCATTCTCTACGAGATGCTCACCGGCCAGAAGCCCTATACCGGCGGCACCGCCCTCGACGTGCTGCAGCAGCACGTGAGCGGCGTGCCGCCGCAGCTGCCGCCGGATCTCTCACGCTACCAGCCGTTGCTCACGCGCCTGCTGGCCAAGAACCGCGGCGAGCGCTTCGCGAGCGCCGCCGAGATCATCGCGGCGGCCGCAGAGCTCGCCGCGGGCTTCGCTGCCGAAACGCAGTCGAGCGCGGCCTAGCAGTCACCGCCAGCGAACGGTGCGGGTTCGCGATGTGCGAAGATGCCCTCGCTCAGGCGACCGCCGCCAACGAGAGGCCGCGACGTGCGAACCGCGCGAACCCCCCTACCAGTGCCAGTCCGCTCAGCAGCAGCGGCAACCCGGCCGGCAGTGGCACTGGAGCAAGCTCCCAGTAGCCCCCGTCCTCGATCGCAGCGTATGAGCCCGCCGCGTTGACGGTGACATCGCCGTTGGCGATGCCATTCTGGTAGGTCGCGCCCGCGGTACCGACGTTGTTCGCAAACATGATGGGGGCACCCTGCGCCGTCGTCCCCGAGATGCTGAGCGACCCGCCCGGGAACTGGGTGATCAAATAGTATCCGGCCGTCGGAGCAGAGCATCCGGCGCACAGTGGACTGGCTGACGCCGGAGTATCGATAGAGCTGGTCGCCCAAACCGCGCTCACGCTGGTGACATTCAAACTGTCATCACCGGTCGTCGGACCTCCGGCGGTCCAAGAGAAGGTCTGGCCGTCTCCGGCGGTGTACGAGATGGCTTCGATCGTTGCCGTTACGGCGCTGCTTGAGCCGTCCCAGTAGTACGGGCCGTAGTTCGGCGGCCCCGGCGACGGCGCTGTCGGGTTATAGACCCATCCGGGTATGTTAAGGGTGATGCTGCCACTCGGCGTGGTCGTCTGCGCCGAGGTTGGATTTTCGCTGATCGGCACCCAGTCAAACGTTACGAGCGTCGCATGGGCCGCCATGGGGGCCGCTAGCCAGCCGGCCGCTCCGAGCATCGCGGCAATTGCGCCGCTGCACCTGGCATGTGACTTCATGCTGTGTCCCCCCGGGGGGTGACTCTGGCCCGCGCCACCGGTCGTCACCGGGCGAACACCTCCCTAGCTGGTGGTGGAACCCTAAGCGGCGTCTATGATCCTCAGATGACATTATGGTGAACTAGCGAGCGGTTGCGGCGCGGGCCGGGGCCGCCGCCGCACCGCCCGCGCTGCGCTCCTGGGCCCGCCCCAGCGCGAGCGCCAGCACCGTCCAGAGCGCCGAGATCGCAGCTCCCAGCCAGCCTATCGCCGCGGGTCCCGCCCCGAGCTCGTGCGTGAGCTGCCGGTAGAGCGAGCCGCTCAAGGCATCGCCGCCACGGTAGACAAAAGTGTCGATGAGGCTCTTCGCCTTGTACTTCTCCTCGCGGCTCACCACCGTGAACAGCGCGTCGCGGCACGGACGGGTGAGCGCGTAGTCCCCGACGCGCCGCACCGCGTACACGACCACCAGCAGCATGAAGCGCGGCGCGAGAGCGAAGAGCGCGTAGCCAAAAGTCATGATGACCGGCACCGACGCCAGCACGACCCGCAGGCCCACCCATTTGAAGAGGCGTCCAAACAGCAGCAGCTGAATCGCGAGCGAGGCCGCCTGCACCCAGAAGTCGATGCCGCCGAAGAAGCTGGCGCGCTCATCCGCGCTATGCAGCACCCGGGCGACGAAGGCCTGCTGCTCGAGGTACAGGAAGGTTGACACCCACGTCATGAGCAGCACGAACGCCGCGATGCCGAGCAGGTAAGGCGAGCGCACCACCTGGGTGAACGCGGCCCACACCCCGCCGCCGAGGGCGGCTTCCGCGTGCGCCGCGGCCGGCGCGCCCGACGTCTGCGGCGCGCTCTGCCGCCGCTGCCAGCGGATGACCTGCGTCATGAAGACCAGCGACAGCAGCAGCAGCGCTGCCGAGATCGGCAGCAGATTGATGGCGCCGACCGGGACCGCGAGCCGGTTGTCGATTGCCGGGCCGATGAGTCCGCCGGTGCTGGCGCCCGCCCAGATGAAGCCGAACAGACGCCCGGCCTGCTCGCGCGTGAACACGTCCGCCATCAGGCTCCAGAACGTCGCCACCACGAAGAGGTTGAAGACGCTCACCCACACGAAGTAGGTGCGCGCGATCCAGGTGTGATCCGACTCGAGCCGGAACCACACATAGAAGGCCACGAGGTTGGCCGCGAAGAACGCATATACCCACGGCAGGAATACCGTGCGCGGAAAGCGCGAGGTGAGCCAGCCGTACACGGGCTGCAGCAGCAGCATCACCACGAATACGGCCCAGAACAGGAGCGGAATCTTGTCGAGCCCGGAGGTGATGCCGAGCGCATCGCGCACCGGGCGCAGGATGGTGTAGCTCGCAAACATGCACAGCAGTGTCGCGAACGACGCCAGCAGCGCCGGCGCCTCACCGGGCTGCAGGACGACCAGACGGCGCAGCAATTGATTCAGGACACGCTCCTTCGCGCTCGTGAGCCGCGCGCGCTCGGGGTGCGCGTACACCCGTAGCGGCGGGAGGCTAGTGTGCCACAGTCGCGCGCCGCCTCCGCCGCGATGCGGCTTCGCGGCGTGCAAGCACAAGCGCCCCGTGCCCGCCCGCGGCCAACACCACGCCGCGCGCGGCGCACTGCACGCAGCTCGTCCGCCAGTTGTTGAAAATTGTACCGGTAAGCAAGTTCGCACAGCGTGCGTGCGACGCGTCCGACAAGGCTTGACACACAATCGTCATGCAGGTGCAATGCGCACGGCTCGTTGAGTCGGGCGTGATCGCGGGTCAGGATGATGCGCATGCATGTCGTTGACACCACCCTGTTCTATTCGCCGACCAGCGGTGGCGTCAAACGTTACCTGAACGCCAAGCACGCCTGGATCGCAGCGCACACTCCCTGGGAGCACACCATCGTCGTCCCCGGGCGGCAGCTGCGCTGCGAGCGCGGCGGTCTGTGCACGCTGCCCGGCTACCCGGTGCCGGGAACCTTCAACTACCGCCTGCCGCTCAACGCGCGCCGCTGGACGCGGCTCCTCGATGCGCTCGAGCCGACGCTGATCGAGGCGGGCGACGCCTTCCATCCCGCGTGGTGCGGGTGGCGCGTGGCGCAGCGCCGCGGCATTCCGCTGGTCGGCTTCTATCATTCCAACCTGCCGCAGCTCGCCGGACGGCGCTTGTGCGGCTCGCTCACCGAGCCGGTGATCCGCCGTTATCTGCGCACGTTGTACCAGCGCTGCGACCTGGTGTTCGCGCCGAGCCGGGTGATGTGCGAGTTCCTGCGCGAGCTCGGCGTTGCGCACGCCGTGCACCAGCCGCTCGGCGTCGACGCGCAGGTCTTCTGCCCGGCACGGCGCAGCGGCGGTCTGCGCGGCTGGCTCGGCCTGCCTGCGGCTGCGCGGGTGCTCGTCTACGCCGGCCGCTTCGCCGAGGAGAAGAACCTGCCGGTGCTGCTCGAGGCGTTCGCGCAGCTCGGCTCGCCCTATCACCTGCTGCTGATCGGCGGCAAGCGCCGCGCGCGTCCCGCCGCCAACGTCACCATGATCCCCTACCGGCGCAACAGTCTCGAGCTCGCGCAGTGGATCGCCTCCGCCGATGCGCTGGTGCACGCCGGCACCCAGGAAACCTTCGGGCTGGTGGTGCTAGAGGCCATGGCCTGCGGCCGGCCGGTGGTCGCGGCGCGCGCCGGCGCCTTTCCGGAATTCGTCGATGACACGGTCGGCGTCCTCGCCGAGCCCGACAGCGCTGCCGGTATGGCCGCCGCCATCGCGGCGCTGTACCCGCGCGACCTGGATGCGGTCGGCCTCGCGGGCCGTAGCCGCGTGCTGCGCCAGTTCACCTGGGATCGCGCCTTCCACGCACAGAGCGCCGCGTACGCCTCGCTGGCCGGCGCGCACCGCGCGGCGCTCGAGCCGCTCGCGGGCTACGGCGTACCGAGTTCCTGAAGGCGGAGCAGCCTGTCGAACTCCTCCAGCATGTCGGGCTGGCCGGCCGCGGTCGCGAATTCCTTGATCCAGCGCCGGGCCTCCGCGAAGTCCGCGCGCGGATGCGCGGCAAGCAGTCCATGAATGTCCTCGAGGTCCTTGGGCCTGCCGGCAATGGCCTTCATCACCAGCAGATCCTCGACTCGCGGCAAGCGCAAGCGCACGCCGCCAACGTCGTGCACCGTACTCCTGCCGATCGCAGCCTCCTCAAACGGCAAGCTGCCGAGGGCAATGTCCAGGTTGATTGCCGAGTCGGAATGTCTCAGGAGCAATACGCGGCTACGGCGCGCAAATTCCAGCGCGCCGTCAATACGCGGCACGAACCCGTAGCTCGCCGCATCGCTGATCGCGCGCGCCCAATTCGTCTCGGGCATGATCACCAGCGCGTCGATGTCCTGCGTCAACCTGGGTCGTCCCAACACCGAGGCGGCAACGCCGCCGATGATCATTGCGGGAGCTTGTGCCGCCTCGAACCACCGGGCGAGGTCGGTCAGAGCCGCCTGGAGCGAGCCCGGCAGGCCTTCAGCCACCGAGCGCCTGCCGCAATCGTGCCCACCGCGCCCGAACCTCGAGGATCCGCGGCTCGCGATCGGGCTCCGGGCCAAAAACACTCCGCGCAGCCATGAGCGCCCCCAGTTGCCGCAGCTTGGTCTCGATCGGTGTGCGCTGTAGCTCAGCGGCTTCGGCGTCCCGTACCAGTGCCCACCGCTCGAGGTAGGCCTGAGCCTGCTCGGGAGTCACGCCAGCCATGGTTCATTCTACCCCGGGCCCCTGAACGGATTGAGAATCGGTGCACCGAGTTCGGCAACGTCCTCATCGTTGCGGGTGACAAGAGTGAGAATGGGGCGGA
>JASHTN010000463.1 GCA_030040525.1 Gammaproteobacteria bacterium
CCTGGCGGGGCGCACCGGGCGGCGGGGTCTTGCTCCTGCGGCGCGGGGTTTGGCGTGCGGCCACGGCTCGACGGGTCAGTCAGGATGGAGGATGGACGCGATCATACGCCTTAAGCGCCGCTTAACGGCTCTTCAGCTCTTCTGACAGCGCGCTTGCGCCGCCCGCGCAGCATGACACCCGTCAAACGAACTCGAGGGTTTCATCTGATACCAGGAGCAGCTGTCATGAACGCCACGCATGTCACCAACGCCACCCGTCTCGTCACGCTCGCTGCCGCCCTGCTCGTCACCGCCGTCGAATGGGCCGGCTTCTCGGAGATTCTGTTGCTTGCCGATCCGGCGCGGATCGCGAGCGTCCCGGTAGCGCCTGCATCGTCCGATGGAGCGCTGCTGCAGGTCGTCGTCACCGCGCCTCGTTCGGCCGCGATCGGCCGCGCTTCACCGTGATAAAGCCGAGCGCGGCCGCGGCCGCAAGGAACGGCACGAGTGCAACGACCGAAGCCCCGGGCCGAATCTCCCCGCTAGTCCGTCGCCCACTTGTCGATCGCGGCCAGCGCCGCCGGCTGCGTGATGAGGTCCAGATGGCGCATGCCGGGGAGGATGATCACCGGGATTTCCGGGCGGTACGCGTGGAATGCGCGTGCGACCTCTGAGGCAACGGCGAATTCGTCCGCGTCGCCGATCATGACCGTCGTCGGCACGCGCAGCGCGGCAATCGCCTGTCTGTAGTCGCCGGGTACGAGGTCGCTCAGCATGCGCAGCGAATAGGTCCGCGTCAGTGTGCGTGAGTCGGCCGGGACGGCGAAGGCGAGGACCGGCAGGCCGTCGAAGGCGTGAATCCCGAGCAGGTGTGCGAGCATGAGACCCGTGAGCCGCGGCACGTACGGCACGGCGAAGGCGCGCACTCCGGCGGTCGCGGCGCTCGGCGGACGAACCATCGGGCCGCTATAGGCGAACCCGGGCGACAGCAGCAGGCAGCTCGAGAAGAGCGTTGCGTGCGGGCCGCTCGCGAAACGCATCGCGAATCCGCCGCCGGCGGAGAACCCCACGAGGCGCAGCGCTGCGCTGCCCTCGCGCTGGCGGAGCAGCACGGCGAAATCCACCAGGTCGTCCTCGAGCTGACCGACATAACGGATGTCCCCTGAAGGCGCGCTGTCGCCGTGACCGCGGAGCTCGGGCACGTAAACCACGAGACCGGCATTGCGTAGCGACTGCGCGAGCGCATGCATCGTCGGGCCGCTGTCGGCGGCGCCGTGCAGGAGCACGATCACCGCCGGCTCGGGAGCGCCCGCCGGCAGCCCATAGCGGCGAAATCCGAGCTGTGCCCCGTCGCGCGCCGCGTAGTGCTCGAGCGGCGGCAGCGTCGAGAAGTCCATTCCCCTGAACGCCGCGACGGCCGCCGGGTTGGTCGTCGGCACCGAGCGTGTCCCGAAGGCGATGAGCCCGCCGACTGCGGCGGCTACGGCCAGGAGCACGATGGCGATGACCAGCCCGACGCGTCTCACGGGATCCTCCGTGCGGCGCAGATTACAATACTTGAACCGACTGTTTCAAGTATTATATGGCCACGCACCGATGGCCCGCACCGCCAATCCCAAGCGTCCCGAGGCCCTGCTCGATGCCATCGTCGAGTACCTCGTGACCCACGGCGTCGCCGACGTTTCGCTCCGCACGCTCGCTAAGGCCGTCGGCTCGAGCCCGCGGGTGCTGCTTTACTACTTTGGCTCCAAAGAGCAGCTGGTGACACTCGCCCTCGCGCGGCTGCGCGAGCGGCAACGCGCGAGCTTTGCCCGCCTCAAGCAGGCCGGCGCGGCGGATCCGCTCGAGGTCTGCCGCGCGGTGTGGCGGCAGCTCGCCGCGCCGCAAACGGAGCCTCTGTTCCGCTTGTTCCTGCAGGCGTATTCGATGGGGCTGCAGCAGCCGAAGCGCTTCGCCGCCTTCCTTCGTGATGCGATCGAGGACTGGCTCGAGTTCCTCGCCGCGCCGCGCATCGCCGCGGGAGCCTCGCCCGCAGCCGCACGGACCTACGCCACGGTCGTGCTCGCCGGCTTCCGCGGCTTCCTCATGGATTTCTCCGCCTCGCACGATCGCCGGCGTGTCGCGGCAGCCGTCGAGCTGTGGCTGAGATCGCTGGCGACGATCCCGTTGTAGCCCCGCAGGCGCTGCTCGTCCCCTGCCGGGACTTCAGCGGTCCGCGCCGAACCTCCGCCAGGCTTCCGCGAGCGCGCTGCCGATCCGCTCAGCCCATTCCGCCTGCCCCGCTTCACTGCGAATCAAGTCCTGGCGGATCTCGATCTCGACGCAGGGCAGGCCGCGCGCTTCGCCGTGACGCGGCACCGTGTAATCGGTGGCATCACTCAGGGCATAGGGCCGGTTCTCCGCGACCACCAGCCCCCGCTCCTCGCGCAGCGCCTGCAGCACGTGACGCGCGAAGCGACGCTCGCGATTGTAAAGGATCGCGGCGTGCATCTCGCGGCGGGCGCCCTTGAAGACATCCGTCATGCTGTGTTGCGCCACGAGCACCGACTGCTCTCCCCGGTGCTCGCGTTCATCGAGAAGGGCGCGCAGCTGCGCGTGATACGGCTCGAAGATCTCGCGGCGGCGCGCCGCCGCCTCCGCGGCGGAAAGTCCCACGTTGCCCGGGATGCCGGTCGATTCGGAGACGACCGGAATGGAGGTCGTGACCCCCGGATCGCGGTTGCAGTCGACGACCAGCCGGGAATAGTTCTGCGCCACGAGGGGCGCATCGAGCTTGGCCGCCACCCTTTGAGCGACCGCCAGCGCCCCGATGTCCCAGGCGATGTGCCGCTCCAGGTCGCGCGGCGAGAGCCCCAGGGAACCGAGCCGCTTCGGGATGCGCGCGCTCGCATGATCGACCGCGATCACGAACGGTGCACTCCCGCCACGCCGGAGCTCGAAGACCGCCGCGGGTTCATCCGCGGCGAGCAATCGGTCGCTCAATCTGACTCTTTCGGCATAAGGGCACCATGGCCGGGTTGGCATATTATCGGAGAAGCGCGCCGGGGTGCCCCACCCCAGGTGCTGAGGAGAGCCTCGTGGACCTGCAGCTCACTGGAAAGACCGCCTTCATCAGCGGCAGCACGGCCGGGATCGGCCTCGCCATCGCCACTGCGCTCGCCCGCGAAGGCACGCGAGTCATCGTCAACGGACGGACCACAGACGGAGTCCGTGAAGCCATCGAGGCGATCCGCCGCAGCATCGGGCACGAGGTGCAGGGGTTTGCAGGCGACATGAGCCTCGCGCAAAGCGCCGCCGAGCTGCTGCAGCGCCACCCGGATGTGCAGATCCTCGTCAACAACCTCGGCATCTTCGAGGCGAAGAGCTTCGAGGAGATCTCGGATGAGGACTGGCGGCGGTTCTTCGAGGTCAACGTGCTGAGCGG
>JASHTN010000464.1 GCA_030040525.1 Gammaproteobacteria bacterium
CCGCCGACATGTTGGACCGGCTCGCGATTCCCTACGAGGTGCGCGTGGTGTCCGCGCACCGCACGCCCGACCTGCTGTTCGAGTATGCCGCCGGCGCGCGCGCCCGCGGGCTCGAGGTGCTGATTGCAGGCGCCGGGGGCGCGGCACACCTGCCGGGCATGACGGCGGCCAAGACCAGCCTGCCGGTGCTCGGCGTGCCGGTGCAGTCCAAGGCGCTCGGCGGCATCGATTCCCTGCTGTCGATCGTGCAGATGCCCGCCGGGGTTCCGGTGGCAACCTTTGCGATCGGGCCGGCGGGCGCCACCAACGCGGCGCTGTGCGCCGCCGCCATTCTCGCCAATCAGCGCCCGGCCCTGCAGGCCGCGCTCGAGGCGTTCCGCGAGCATCAGACCGCGGGCGTGCTCGGCAGTCCCGATCCGCGGGTACCGCCGCGCTCATGACCGTCGGCATCGTGGGCGCCGGCCAGCTCGGCCGCATGCTCGCTTTGGCGGGTTACCCGCTCGGCCTGGATTTCCTGTGTCTCGACCCGGCAGCGGACGCGCCCGCGGGCCGCGTCGCACCGCTGCTCACCGGGGAGTTCACCGACCGCAGGCTGCTCGCGCGCCTGGCGCGCGAGTGTGAGGTCGTGACCTTCGACTGGGAGAACGTTCCGGCGGCGAGCCTCAGGGCGCTGCGGCGCGGGGCACGGCGCGCGCGTATCTGCCCGCCGCCGGCGGCGCTCGCCTGCGGCCAGGACCGGGTCAACGAAAAGCGCCTCTTCGCTCGCCTCGGCATCCCGACGACCCGCTGGCGCGCGGTCGACTCGCACGCGGCGCTGCTGCGCGCGATCGAGGGCGTAGGCATGCCCGGGGTGCTGAAGACGCGCCGCCTGGGCTACGACGGCAAGGGGCAGGCGGTGGTGCGCACGCATGCGGAAGCCACGCGCGCCTGGGAGCTGCTCGGCTCCGCCCCGCTGCTCTACGAGGAATGGGTGCCGTTCGACTGCGAGGTGTCGATCATCGGCGCGCGCGGCGCGCACGGTGAGACCGTGGTCTATCCGCTCTGCGGCAACGTGCACGGCGACGGCATCCTGCGTCTCACGGTCGCGCCGTTCGGCACGCCGCGCTGGCAGCGTCTCGCCGCCGCCTACCTCGAGCGCGTGCTCGCGCACTTCCACTACCGCGGCATTCTCACCCTCGAGTTCTTCGTGCGCGGCGGCCGCCTGCTCGCCAACGAGATGGCACCGCGCGTACACAACTCCGGTCACTGGACCATCGAGGGGGCGCAGACCAGCCAGTTCGAGAACCACCTGCGCGCGATCCTCGGGCTGCCGCTCGGCGCGAGCGCGGCGCGCGGCCACAGCGCCATGGTCAATCTGATCGGGCACATGCCGCCGCGCGCTGAGCTGCTGGCGCAGCCCGGGGTGCATGTGCACGACTATGGCAAGCGGCCGCGGCCGGGTCGCAAGGTAGGACATTGCACCCTGGTCGCGCCGACGGCCGCCGGGCGCGACGCCCGCGCGCGGCGTCTGCTGGCCCGTCTGGCCGTCGGGGTACGCATCCCGTAACATCGCCGTTGAAGTCAACATCGATGACGCGCGGATGTACCTCAAGGCGTTCAACCTCAGGGAGCTGCCGTTCCGCCTAAGCCCGGACCCGCAGTTCCTCTACCTGTCGAAGCAGCATGCGCGCGCCAAGGCGTACATGGAGTCGACGATCTGGTTCACCGACGGCTTCGTGGTGATCACCGGCGAGATCGGCTCGGGCAAGACCACGCTGATCGAGTCGTTCCTCAAGGAAGTGCCCGCGGACGTGGTGGTGGCCCAGATCAACCAGACCCAGGTGACGGCGCTCGACTTCCTGCAGGCGGTGCTGGCGCAGTTCGGCTTCTCGCCCTTCAAGATGCGCAAGGCGGAGCTGATCAGCACGCTCAACAACTTCCTCACCGAGCAGTACGCCGCCGGCCGCAAGGTGCTGCTGATCGTCGACGAGGCGCAGAATCTCTCGATGCGCGTGCTGGAGGAGGTGCGTCTGCTTTCCGGTGTCGAGACCACCAAGGAGAAGGTGCTGCGCATCGTCCTCGCCGGCCAGCCGGAGCTCAACGCCAAGCTGGATGCGCCGCAGCTCGAGCAGCTGATGCAGCGCGTGCGGCTGCGCTTCCATCTCAACACGCTCACCGAGATGGAGACGCGCGGTTACATCGAGCACCGCCTCGAAGTGGCGGGCGCCGAGCGCGAGATCTTCGCCCCGGACACCTTCGCCGAGGTGTTCCGCTACACCGGCGGTGTGCCGCGCCTCATCAACACGCTGTGCGACACCTCGATGACGGCCGCCTACCTCGAGAACCGCGACACCGTCGGGCGCGCGGACGTCCTCGGCGCCGTGCGCGAGCTGCGCTGGCCCGAGTACGCTGTCCGCACCCGTGCCGGCGAGCCGCCGCCGCCGCTCGGCGCGGCGCCGGATGCGCCACGCCCCGTCGCGCGGCTGCTGGTCGCGACCGACGGGCGCACCGTGCAGGAGATTCCGCTGCACGTCGGCCGCCTGATCGTCGGCCGCACGCCCGACAATGACGTGCAGATCGACAGCCGGTTCGTGAGCCGCCATCACTGCCAGATCATCACCAGTACCCATTCCTGCGTGGTCGAGGATCTCAACAGCACCAACGGCGTCTTCGTCAGGTCCAACCGCGTGCGCCGCCATTACCTCAACGACGGCGACGTCGTGGCGATCGGCAAGCACGAGTTGATCTACGTGGATGAGCGCGTGGCCCGCGCCCGCGG
>JASHTN010000043.1 GCA_030040525.1 Gammaproteobacteria bacterium
GCGCGGGCCGGCGCGCCCGCGCCGCGCATGCCGGCCGCGCGCTGCTGCTGCTGGCAGCCTGCGCGCTGCTGCCGGGCTGCGGTACCCTGTACGTGATGCAGGCGGCCGCCGGCGAGTGGCGGGTGCTGCGTGCGCGGGTGCCCATCGACCGAGTGATCGCCGATCCGCGCACGGCGCCGGAGCTCCGCAGCCGCCTCGAGGAAGTGCGCGCGGCGCGCGCCTTCGCGGTGAGCGAGCTCGGCCTGCCGTCCAACAGCAGCTACACCACCTATGCGGATATCGGCCGCCCGTACGTGGTGTGGAACGTGGTGGCGACAGCGGAATTCTCCGTGCAGCCCGAGCGCTGGTGCTTTCCGGTGGTCGGCTGCGTCGCCTACCGCGGCTACTTCAGCGAGCTGCGGGCCCGCGATTTCGCGTATCGCCTCGAGCAGCGCGGCGCCGACGTCGTCGTCGAGGGCGTGCCGGCCTACTCGACGCTCGGCAGCTTTGCCGATCCGGTGCTCTCGAGCATGTTGCGTTACGGCGAGGACGATCTGGTGGCGACCATCTTCCACGAGCTCACGCACCAGCTGCTGTACGTGCGCAACGACAGCGAGTTCAACGAGGCGTTCGCCACCACCGTCGAGGACGTGGGACTCGAGCGCTGGCTCAGGGCGCGCGGCGCTGCGGACCGCATCCGCGAGTTCCGTGCCGAGCAGGCGCGCAGCGAAGCGGTCATCGCGCTGCTGACGCAGGCGCGCAGCCGACTCGCCGCGCTGTATGCCTCGGGCCGCACGCCCGCGGAGATGCGCGCGGGCAAGGCGCGGATTCTCGAGGCCCTCGCGGCGGACATTCAGGCGCAGGAGCTCCGTCAGGGACTGCGTTACCCCGTGTATGACCAATGGATCATGACCGGACTCAACAACGCGCAGCTCGCCTCGGTCGCTACCTACTACGAGTGCGTACCGGGATTCCGGCGGCTGCTCGATGCAGAGGGCGGGGATCTCGAGCGCTTCTACGCCGCGGTGCGCCGCCTGGCGCGCGAGCCAAAGGCCGAGCGACACGCGCAGCTGTGCGAGAGCAGACCGCCTTAAGCGTCCGCCGAACGCTCGAGCTCCTCAGCCCGGCGCAGCGCGTCGAGCTGGCCCTCCGGGTCGTTGCCCCCGAGATAGGTCGGCAGCACCGCAAGCATGCCCTGCGGCCGGATTCCCAAGCGTGCGAAGCCGTCCTCCCGGCAGACACAGTCGATGGCGAGCGAGCGGAAGTTGTCGAGCGAAAAGGGCTTGCCGGGCAGGAGACCCATGACCAGCCCCTGCAGCCATCCCACCGCGTTCGGCAGCGGCACGATCCGGCAGCGCAGCCCCGCCACGTGCGCGGTGAGCCGCACGATCCCCGCGAGCGTCATTACCTGCGGCCCGCACAGCTCGTAGGTCGCGCCGACGCTCGCGGGCCGGGCGAGCGCCGCGAGGAACGCGGCGCAGACGTCGCCGACGTAGACCGGTGCGAAGCGCGCACCGGCGCGCGCGAGCGGCAGCAGGCCCGCCGTGCGGCGCAGCAGCCCCGCGAGGCGGTTCGTGAGCGAGTCGCGGGCGCCGAAGATCACGCTGGGGCGGAAGATCGTCACCCCGGGGTGCGGGCTCCCGGGGTGCGGCGGCGGGGCGCGCAGCAGCGCCTCGGCCGCGCCCTTGGAGCGCAGGTAATGGCTGGGGGCATGCGGGTCGGCGCCGAGCGCGCTCATGTGCAGGATGCGGGCCACCGCGGCGGCGCGCGCCGCGGCCAGCACCTTCGCCGGCAGCTCGGTGTGCACCGCCTGAAAGCTCGCGCCGCGGCGCGCGTTCAGGATACCGACGAGGTTGATCACCGCATCGCACCCGGCGAACAGTCGCCCGAGCGCGGTGAGATCCTGCACGTTGGCGACGCACAGCTCGACGGTATCGAGCACCCGCAGCCGCAGCGCGCGCGCGAGATTGCGTGTCGGCACGCGCACCCAGTGGCCGGCGAGCGCCAGGCGCGTAACGAGCTCCGTGCCGACGAAGCCGGTGCCGCCGAGTACGCAGATATTCACGCGGCTGCCTCCCCGCGGGCGCGCGGCCCGGCGCTTCAGCGGCCGGTGTGCGCTGCGCCGCCGGTGTCGAGGGGCGCGGCGAGCACCGCCGTCACTTTGAGGGGCCTGCCATCGCGCATCAGCCCGATCTCGACCGGCTGGCCGACGCGCATCAGGCCGATGGCGTTGCGCAGGTCGGTGTTGGATTTGACCGGCTGGTCGTTCACCGCGGTGATCACATCCCCGGTGCGCACTCCGGCCCTGTCGGCCGCGGAGCCCGGCAGCACCTGCGAGACCAGCGCGCCGACCGGGCCGGCGAGCCCGAGGGAATGCGCGATCTCCGGGGTCACCGTGTACATGCTGACCCCCAGCTGGCCGCGCTCGACCGAGCCATAGCGGATCAGCTGCTCCATCACGCTGTGGGCCATGTTCACGGGGATCGCGAAGCCGATGCCGATGTTGCCGCCGGTGCGCGACAGGATCGCGGTGTTGATGCCGATCAGCTCGCCGCGCAGGTTGACGAGCGCCCCGCCGGAATTGCCGGGGTTGATCGAGGCATCGGTCTGGATGAAGTCCTCGTAGCCGTCCGGATTGATGCCGGTGCGCGACAGGCCGCTGATGATTCCCGAAGTGACCGTGTGCTGCAGGCCGAAGGGATTGCCGATGGCGACGACGAAATCCCCGACCTCGGCCTTGGCGGAATCCCCGAGCGGGATCTGCGCCAGGCCGTCGGCTTTGACCTTGAGAACGGCGACATCCGAAGGCTCGTCGCTCCCGACCACCTCGGCCTTGAGATCACGGCCATCCTGCAGCGTTACGGTGATCTCGCTGGCGTTCTCCACGACGTGGGCGTTGGTGACGATGTAGCCGCGCCTGGCGTCGAAGATCACCCCGGAGCCGGCGCTCTGGAACGAGCGGTCCTGCGGGGCGGCATCGGGGGGCACGTCGAAGAAGCGCCGGAAGAACGGATCGTCGAACAGCGGATTGCTCGCGCCGCGCTCGTGAATGGTGCCGCGGGTCGCGATGTTGACCACCGCAGGCGATACTCGCCTGATCATCGGCGCGAGCGATGGGACCGGTGTGTCGCCGACGGCCGGCGGAATGCCCGCCAGTGCGGGCAGCGCCGCCACGGCCACGATCAGGGTAAGGGCAGGAACCGCGCGTTTCATGCCCGCGTCATTCTAGCCCCGCAGGGGCGGGCGCGTTGGATGTGCGCGGGCAAATGAGACGAAAGGCTTCCCAGCGGCGCGTTGCGGCGCCGCCGGAAAGCCGTCAGTCGTTGCCGCAGGTCTTTTGGGGACCCGCAATCCTCAGGCAGCCTGGACGGTGATCTTCCGGGGCTGCTCCTGCGGGCGCTTCGGAATGCTGATCTCCAGCACGCCATTCGCATGCGTCGCCTTGATCGCCTCGGCATCCGCGCTCTCCGGCAGGCTGAAGCGGCGCAGGAAGGTGCCGCGGGCGCGCTCCACGCGCTCGTAGCCGTCACTCGAGGCGCTCTTTTCCGAGCGGCGGTCGCCGCGGATGGTCAGCACGCCCTTGTCGGCCGTGATCTCGATGTCCTTGCCCTCGACGCCCGGCACATCGGCCGCGACCACGAAGCGCTCGGCTTCCTCGCGGACGTCGACGTGCGGGATCCAGCTGACGCTCGCGGACTCGCCGCTGTCAGCATTGAGGCCGAAGGCGCGATCGAGCTGCTGATGCAGCCGGTCGAAGAGCGCCCAGGGCTCGTAACGAACGATGGTCATGATGCTCTCCTCAGTAAGTCAGTCGTAAAGGTGAGGTAAAAGTCTGTGCGCTGCCGCGCTGGTCACGATCTGTGGTTGACTTACCGCGCTTTCAAGAGCCGGGCCTCCTCTCGAGTGCGCGCGTGTTGGATTCGAACGCGAGGCACTGAGCGCGCAGCCGCGCGCGGGACTTGAAAGCGCGGGCTGCAGGCGCCAGTAAGGCCGATTCGCTTGCCGCGGGGCGCGGGCGGCTGCGGCGCAGAAGCGTCTGCGTGCTGCGCCTCGCGCGGTCGGCGCGAGCGGTCAGCGATGCGTGCGAGACACGGGCTTCGACCCGGCACCTCAGGCTGGAGGTCGGTTTCCGTCAAGAATCGGGCCAGAGAGCGGTGTCCTTGTGAGCAGCGCTGTGCAAAACCTGTGCGGTGCCTGGGCACAATATATTGGGGTTGCCTGAGAACTTCCCAAGAGGGGATGAGACCCGGAAATTATCGTGTAAACCACGGCGGATAATGTCGTAACTATATGAAATATATTAATAAAAGTGATACGACAAAATGTGATTTTGAATCTTGACGACTTTGTGAACGCTCATTAGGCTTCTGACCCCGACACAAGATCTTGTGTTCGCGCACAGCGATCCGGGTCCGCAGTCGGGGGGAAGTTTCAGGGTCCCTGCACTGTCGAAGCGGAGAAACGACAGTCAGGCAACCGGTCAGGCTCGCGGCTCCTTGAGCGGCCCGCATGAGGCTGGCGTTCCCTGAAATCCGTTCAACTCAGCGTCGAAGAACGTAGTTGGAGCGCCGCGGATTCATGAACACCGTTTTGAAAATCGATCCGAAGGACATCGATGCGATTCCGTTTCAGGAAGCCTCGCTCGATATCTGGGATAAGAAATACCGGCTGACCGCGAAGGACGGAACGCCCATCGACAAGACGATGGACGACACCTACAAGCGCGTCGCGCGCGCGCTCGCCGACGTCGAGCACGAGGACGTGCGCGATCAGTGGTACGAGAAATTCCTGTGGGCGCTGCGCCGCGGCGCGATTCCCGCCGGGCGCGTGACTTCGAATGCGGGTGCGCTCGAGCACAAGCCCGCGACCTCGACGATCAACTGCACCGTGTCGGGCACGATCCACGACTCGATGGACGACATCCTGAAGAAGGTTCACGAGGCTGGACTGACGTTGAAGGCCGGCTGCGGTATCGGTTATGAGCACTCGACGCTGCGGCCGCGTGGTGCCTACGTGTCGGGCGCGGGCGCCTACACGTCCGGACCGCTGTCGTTCATGGATATCTTCG
>JASHTN010000044.1 GCA_030040525.1 Gammaproteobacteria bacterium
ACTCCTGCCAGGGGCTCGAGGACAAAGTGAGAAAAGCGCTGCTCGAGCTCGGTGCGCGCAAGGACCTTCGAGTGGAACAGGGCGCATGCCGGAGTCCTGCCGCGGGACCTGAGCTCTTCCCGAATGTCAACGTCAAGATGGACGTGCTGCAACCGCTGACGGGCGACAAGGCGGACGTCAATGCCGTACCTGCCCATTGGCGCAAGATCGAACTGGAGCTCCATCGAGATCCTCTGTCGCAGGCCGAGGACTGCGAGCTTCTCGAGCAGATCGAGCACACGTTCCTGCCGCTCTTTACGACGCGCAACGTCGACTACCAGTTGACCTGCGCCGCCCACCAGGTGTTCCCGAACGGCACCTGGCTCCGCGCGGAGGTTCTCGCCGCCGACCCAAAGTCCAACGCGAAGTCAGTCGCTGCGAAGTAAACGTTAGAGAGCCCGAAAAGCTCTCGATCACATCCGCACCCTTCAACGCGCCTCTCACCATCCTCGCAAGACATTTTCATCCAGCACCCCCTGCTCGACTTTGGCGAGGACGATCGCGCCGACCAGAATCTTGCGGCGCGTGTAGTCTGCCAGACCGCCGATTCCCCCGTGTTACGATTCTGGTGGTCTACTTAGGCGACGCTGCCCGCGCGGCGCTTCATCCTGACCACTTTCTGCTGAGTGACCTGCGGGGTCTGCGCGTTGCCTTTTCGTTTAAGGATCGCCTCACGCAGCAGGTATTCGATTTGCCCATTCACGCTGCGCAGTTCAGCGGCTGCAAGCCGTTCTAGCTCTGCCCACAGCTCTGGATCGACCCGCATCAAGAATGCTTTTCTTCCTGGCCTCGCCACCACTCAAACCTCGGATGATTTACGTGTATAACGTGCCCGCGTTGACGATCGGCTGAACGTCTCTTTCCGCGCGCAGTGCGCGGCGCCAGCGCGCCGCCGGGTGCGAGGTCGACTAGGGTCGCGCAGATCGGATTCTTCGGGCAGAGTCCATCAGCCACCCAGCGCGCAGAGCCGTCTGCTCCTCGTCAGTAACAGCGCGAACGGCCGTGTGACGCCTGACTGACGACAAAAAGGGGGCGGACCGTCCCCATTCCAGCCGCACTCAACCGGCGAAATTTATGCAGTTGGCGGAGGCCCTGGATACGCTGCATCCAACGCTTGGAGGTCTTGCGTCGTGAGCGCTATTGAAAGCGCGACGGCGTTTTCCTTGACATGTGCTGGGGAGCCCGATTCGGGAATTGCGATAACGCTCCCGCTGCGAATGACCCACGCCAATGCAACCGCGGCGGCCGAGCAACCATGCATAGAGCCGATCTGTGCCAGCACCTGATCACGTACTACGAGATTATCGTCGCCGCCCAGCGGAGAATACGCCATCACCGGCACATTGCGCTGCTTGCACCACGGCAAGATCTCGCGCTCGATGTTACGGTGGCGGAGATTGTAGCCGAGCTGATTGGTGGCGCAGCGATGACCGTTTGGAACACGGAATAGATCTTTCATCAGACCAAGGTCGAAGTTGGATACGCCCCAAGCGCGAATCTTCCCTGCCGCGCGCAGTTGTTCGAATCCGCTGACGACATGGGAGAATTGCTTGCGGGGAACTGGCGAATGCAGCAGATAGAGATCGAGATAGTCGGTGCCGAGACGAGCAAGGCTCGCATCGCAAGCACGCGCCATACCATCTCCGGTCACCTCATCGTCCTCCACCTTGGAGACTAGGAATATGCGCTCGCGCTGACCGGCGAGCACGTGACCAATGAATTGCTCGGAGCGGCCGTCGCCGTAGTCTCCCGACGTATCGATCAACGTCATGCCAAGCGAAATGCCTGTCCGCAGCGCCTCTTCCTCGACAGCTTCCGGGTGTCTTCCTTGACCCAGATGCCAGCCGCCTTGACCGAGCGCGGGGACGGTAGTGCCATCTGCAAGCTTTACGGTGCGCGCCGGAGGTTTCGAGGCCGCGCGAGTGCCAAGAACCTCTGCACCTGTTTGTACCGCCCTCACGGTACTTAAGGCGGGAAACAATAAGCCGAAAGCCGCACATCGCGCGCCAAACTGACGTCGGTTAAGCAAATGCTTCTTCATAGTTCTCTTCCGGGCAAACGACTGAAACGGGGCAGGTCCAGCAAGCCGGGTCGACTTCCTTCGTGTGACCCTCGGAGTCCACTGGTGGGTGCGAGGTCTGGGTCAGTGCGGTCCGAAGTGCAGGCGCCCAGCAAAGCTCTGCGCGGCATCGCATTCATCGGGATCCTATAGACAACGTGAGCCGACATCATCCCGCATCATCCCGCGTTACGGATTACGGATGATCGCCGGGAAAGTCGCGCGCAGTCACGGAGTGATTATTATGCGTCCGTGATTTACTGCAGAGAAAGATCGCGTCTGCCGCGTCAAGGCGAAGTCGGTCATCATGGCCGGCGGAGGTTGGATCACGAAGCACGTTGTCCGCGAGCTCAATGAAGCTCTTGGAACCAGGCCGCCAGTGGCGAGACTGGGCTTGGCGATAGATGCTAGCCAACTCGCCGTCTCTGTCGTCTATGACCCAGATGACAGCCGTTTGTGTCCTCTGCACAAGTGATTTGACGTTTCTTGTTCTTCGGTACAGGCAAAAGGTTGTAATATACAAGTCTCTACCATTGAGCGGGCCAGGATGATCTTCTAAAGAGCGAGGGGTCTGGACCTGTGCAACCGCGTTGGACGGCCGTATCGGCATTTGGGACAGTCGTAATAGTCATCGCGGCGTTCGCCGCCATGAGCCCGAACGGGACCCGGGCCGCGGATAAGCCCAAGCCCGTCGATTTCAACCGCGACATCCTTCCGATCCTCTCCGACCACTGCTTCGCCTGCCACGGCCCGGACGCGAATAAGCGCGACGCCGACCTGCGGCTGGATACCCGCGATGGCATCTTTGCCGATCGCGGGGGCTATCAGACCGTCGTACCCGGGAACTCCGCCGCCAGCGAACTTTATGTGCGGCTGATCAGCCAGGATGACTTCGATGTCATGCCGCCCAGTGACTCGGACGCGGACCACAAGCTGACGGCAACCCAGATCGGGCTCGTCAAGCGCTGGATCGATGAGGGAGCCTCCTACGAGAAGCACTGGGCCTACGTAGCCCCCAAGCGTCCGCCGCTCCCGGAGGTGAAGGAGAAGTCCTGGCCGCGCAACCCCATCGACAACTTCATTCTGGCCCGACTCGAGGCCCGCGGGCTGCGACCCTCCCCCGAGGCGGACCGGGCGACGCTCTTGCGCCGGGTGAGCTTTGACCTGACGGGGCTGCCGCCAACGCCTGCGGAGGTGGGAGCCTTCCTCGAGGATAAATCCCCGAATGCGTACGAGAAGCAGGTGGATCGGCTGCTCGCCTCCCCCCAGTACGGGGAGAACATGGCGCGGGTGTGGCTTGATCTCGCTCGCTATGCCGACTCCCAGGGATATCAGGCAGATGAATTGCGGACGATGTGGCTGTGGCGCGACTGGGTGATCAAGGCCTACAACGACGACATGCCCTATGACCAGTTCACCATCGAGCAGCTCGCCGGTGATCTCTTACCGAACGCGACTCCTGAGGACAAGATCGCCACCGGCTTCAGCCGCAATCATCCTGGTCCCATCACCACCGACGGAAACGCCGTCCGGCCTGTTGGCCTTTTGGCTGAGGAACGAGCCGACATCGTCGCAGATAGCGTGAGCACGATGGGTACGGCGTGGCTGGGACTGACGGTGGGATGCGCCCGCTGTCACGATCATAAGTTCGACCCCATTAAGCAGAAGGATTTCTACCGTCTCGCTGCTTACTTCAACAACGTGGCCGAATTTCAGAATGTTAACAAGCAGGGCAACAACGAACCCTTCACCTTCGTGCCCTCGCCCCCGCAGCGTGAGCAGATGGATGCGCTGGAGACTCAGATTCAGGCTGCGTTGGCACGCGTGCCGGAAAAGGAGATGGTGAATCAGGAGAATCAGTGGCGCGAGACGGCCGGCACCACGATCCCGCCGGCTCCGACAGAGGGCCTGCTTGCTTATTACCCCTTTGAAGGCACACTGGCGGACAGCTCTGGTCACCGGCGTGACGCGCATCTGGTGCGCGGTCAGATTGCCTACCGGGATGGGATCGTGGGCAAGGGCGCTGAGTTCAGCGCGACTCCGGTCGGGACGACACAAGTCGATTTCGGTAGCTTTACCAATTTTGACCGCACCACACCCTTCTCGCTGTCACTTTGGACGAACGCTAACCTGGACGACCAGGGTGCGAACCTGCTGCAACAGCACGATGCCTCGCCCAATTGGAGCGGCTGGGAGATAGTCCTTGAGCAAGCCAAGGGATTGCGCATAGCGATTCGCATCGCGGGCCGCTGGCCGGAGGACGCCCTGGAGGTCAGATCGAAGGAGCCCGTGCTCAGCGGGGACTTCCCTGACATCAAGGACTTGGGTACGGTCGAACAACACCTCGCGGTGAGCTATGACGGCTCGGGCAAGGCTTCAGGAGTTAAGCTCTATGTGGATGGCAAGCCTGTCGAGACCGAGATCCTCAAAGACCAGTTGACGGGCAGCTTCAAGACCACGGCTTCACTGTCCGTGGGCGATGCCAAGCTGGTGGCCGATGCCAAGGTCTGCGGCCCTTTCACGGGCGTGATCGATGAATTTCGTCTCTACAACCGCAGGCTCTCGGATGCCGAGGTGGAGAATCTGTACGCCGACGCCGCCCGCAGCCTTGCCAAAGCATTGCGCGATAAACCGGTCGTTGAGATCCCCACGCTGCGGAACCGTCCCCTCCCCGATAAGTTGTCTGATGACGATGGACGGGTCAAAGAAGTTGTCGCGGCATTTTGGGGAAGGCGTCAGCAAGCCTGGCTGGCGGAGTATTTCTTGAGCCACGCGGCTGCGCAGTCGGTGCGGGAGGCGTATGCAAACCTCAAGCACTTGCAGGGTCAGCGGGCAGAGCTGGAGGAGACCGTCCCGACCACCATGGTGATGGCGGAAATGGACAAGCCCATGGATACCTTCGTCCTGGGCCGTGGGCAGTACAACAACAAGCGCGAGAAGGTGACCCCCGGGGTCCCGGGCTTTCTGCTGCCGCTGCCGGAAGATGCGCCGGCCAATCGCCTGACGCTTGCGCGCTGGCTCATCGATCCGCGAAATCCGCTGACCGCTCGCGTGGCGGTGAACCGCTATTGGCAGAACTTCTTCGGTATCGGCATTGTGAAGACGGCGGAGGACTTCGGCTCTCAGGGCGAGCCGCCTTCGCATCCGCAGCTGCTCGACTGGCTGGCGACGGAGTTCATCCGAACCGGTTGGGATGTCAAGGCCATGCAGCGGCTGATGGTGCTGTCGGCGACGTATCGGCAGGCCTCGAAAGTGACGCCGCAACTGAAGGAATTAGACCCGGAGAACCGCCTGCTGGCGCGAGGACCGCGGGTGCGGCTCGCGGCCGAAGAAGTGCGTGACAACGCTCTGGCAGTGAGCGGGTTGCTCACCGAGAAAGTGGGCGGCCCGAGTGTGTATCCCTACCAGCCTGAGGGCCTGTGGAGCGATGGCAATGAAGATATAAAATACAAGACATCTGCTGGCTCGGATCTCTATCGACGCAGCCTCTACACCATTTGGCGCCGCAGCATGCTGGCACCTTCCATGGCAGTGCTTGATGCGCCCGATCGGGAGATCTGTACGGCGCGACGCCTGCTGACGAACACGCCCTTGCAGGCGCTGGTGCTGCTGGATGATCCCACCTATGTGGAAGCGAGCCGCAGCCTTGCGGCGCGAGCCATGGGC
>JASHTN010000045.1 GCA_030040525.1 Gammaproteobacteria bacterium
CTATTAGCCTCAAGTCTACGCCTGCGCGGCCGCCGCGGACGAACGGCGCCCCGCAGGCTTGCCGCACGCGAGGTCCGTCGTGGTCGCATTGCTGCTGTGGCTGCTGCTGCTGGTCTTCTGCTGACCGCTCGCGCTCCTGGCGCTGGTCCTCTATCCGTTGGTATGGCTTCTCTGTCTGCTGTTCCGACTGATCGGGCTCACGGTCGAGAGTGTATTCGCGCTGCTGCGCGCACTCATCCTGCTGCCGGCACGCGTGCTCGGCGGGCGCGTGCGCTGAGATCCGCCGGCCGCCGGGCCGATCGTCGTTGCGCGAGTCAGTCTGCGAGCGCCTTGAGGTCGCGCAGCAGCGCGGCGCGTCCGCGGTCGAGCTGGTCGAGCCGCTGCGCCGCATCGCGCAGCGCCACCAGGTTCTGCACCGGCGCATCGTGCAGGCGCCGGTATGCGTTGCGTGCCGTGACCCACAGACGGTTGATGCGCGCATAGCGCTCCGCCAGCTCGCGACGCAGGGTGATGATGGCCAGGGGACTCGAGCGCACGGGCGCCATGACGCTTGAAAGCGCCGCCCGACAACAGTGCAGCCGTCACAGTTCGCAGCGGGCGTAACCGCCTGCAGGGGACGTTTTCTCACGCCGCACTCACAGTCCGTGCAGTAGCGTAACCGGCCCCGCAACTCGCCGGACTGCCCGCAGTGGACCTCATCTTCATCCTCGGCGTGCTCGGCCTGTACGCCGTCACTCACGCCCTGATCCTCGCCGTCGCCCGGCTGAAGAGCGCGCCATGAACGCGATCTACGTCGTCAGCGGGCTGCTGACGGTGGCGCTGTTCGCGTACCTGCTGTACGCGCTGCTGAAACCCGAGAAGTTCTGAGATGACTTCGGCGGACGTCACTCTCGTCGTCGTTTTTCCGGTCCTGGTGCTGCTGATGGTGAAGCCGGCCGGGCTGTATATGGCGCATGTGTTCGAGGGTCGCCCGGTCTGGCCGCTGCGGGTGGCAGCACCGCTGGAGCGCTGGATTTACCGGTGCTGCGGGGTGGACCCGGCGCGCGAGACGGGCTGGCAGCACTACGCGGCCGGACTGCTGCTCTTCAACCTGCTCGGCGTCCTCGCCGTCTACCTGCTGCAGCGCTGCCAGGCGTGGCTGCCGCTGAATCCGCAGCACTTCGCCAACCTTTCGCCCGACTCGGCCTTCGACACCGCGGTGAGCTTCGCCACCAACACCAACTGGCAGGGCTACTCGGGCGAGTCCGCCATGAGCTACCTCACGCAGATGGCGGGGCTCGCCGTGCAGAATTTCTGCTCGGCCGCGAGCGGCATCGTGGCGGCGATCGCCCTGGTGCGCGGGCTCGCCCGCCACAGTGCGCAGACCATCGGTAACGTCTGGGTCGACCTGACGCGCTCGACACTTTATGTCTTATTGCCGCTCGCACTGCTGCTGGCGCTGGCGCTCGCCTCCCAGGGTGTGATCCAGAACTTCAGCGCCTACAGGGACCTGAGCACCGTCGAGGCGACGACCTACCAGCAGCCGCGGACCGACGCGGCGGGCAACCCGCTAAAGGATGCCGCCGGCAATCCCGTAGAGGAGACGCTGACTACCCGCACCCAGACCCTGCCGATGGGGCCGGTCGCTTCCCAGGAGAGCATCAAGGAGCTCGGCACCAACGGCGGCGGATTTCTCAACGCCAACTCCGCGCATCCCTACGAGAACCCGACCGCGCTGTCGAACCTGCTGGAGATGCTGGCGATCCTGGTCATTCCCGTGGGCCTCACCTATACCTTCGGCCGGATGGTCGGGGACACGCGCCAGGGCTGGGCGGTGTTCGCCGCCATGGCGATCCTGTTTGTCTCCATGCTCTGGGTCGCCGAGTACAGCGAGTCCCGCGGCAATCCGCTCGTCGCCCGGCTCGGCGTCGATCAGGCCGCGAGCACCACCCAGTCGGGCGGCAACATGGAAGGCAAGGAGACGCGCTTGGGCATCGCCGCCTCGGCGCTGTTCGCGACCGTCACCACGGCGACCTCCTGTGGTGCGACCAACAGCATGCACGACTCCTACACGCCGCTCGGCGGGTTCGTGCCGCTGTTTCAGATGCAGCTCGGCGAAGTGGTGTTCGGCGGCGTGGGCACCGGGCTCTACTCGATGCTGATTTTCGCCATCATCGGCGTGTTCATCGCGGGACTGATGATCGGCCGCACACCGGAATACCTCGGCAAGAAGATCGAAGCCTTCGAGATGAAGATGAGCTCGATCGCGATTCTGGTGATGCCGTTCATCGTGCTGACCGGCACCGCGGTGGCGGTGAGCGTCACGCCCGGCACGTCCGCGGTGGGCAATCCCGGCCCGCACGGCTTCTCCGAGATCCTCTACGCCTTTTCCTCGGCCAGCAACAACAACGGCAGCGCGTTCGCCGGGCTGAACGCCGCCACGCCGTTCTACAACGTCGCGCTGGCCCTCGTCATGTGGCTCGGCCGCTACTGGCCGATCGTCGCGGTGCTCGCCATCGCCGGCTCGCTCGCTGCGAAGAAGCGCATCCCCGTGAGCGAGGGCACCATGCCGACTCACGGCCTGACCTTCGTGATTCTGCTGATCGGTACGGTGCTGCTGGTCGGCGCCCTCACCTTCGTGCCGGCGCTGGCGCTCGGACCGATCGTCGAGCACATCATGCTGTGGACGGGCTCATGAGCCGGCGTCGCCTCGCGCTCTTCGACCGCGCGCTGCTGCTGCCGGCGGCGCGTGCCGCGCTGGCGAAGCTCGATCCCCGTGTGCAGTGGCGCAACCCCGTGATGTTCGTCGTCTACGTCGGCAGCCTGCTGACCTCGGTGCTGTGGGTGCAGGCGCTCGGCGGGCACGGCGAGGCGCCGGCCTGGTTCATCTTCAACATTGCGCTATGGCTGTGGTTCACCGTGCTGTTCGCCAACTTCGCCGAGGCGCTCGCCGAGGGGCGCAGCAAGGCGCAGGCCGCCGCGCTCAAGGGCCTGAAGCAGACGGTGTGGGCCAAGCGCCTCGTCGACCCGAACGATCGCCAGCACCTCGTGCGAGTGCGTGCCGACAATCTGCGTCGCGGCAACCTGGTGCTGATCGAGGCCGGGGATTACGTGCCGGCCGACGGCGAGGTGATCGCAGGGGCCGCCTCGGTGGACGAGAGCGCAATCACCGGCGAATCAGCACCGGTGATCCGCGAGGCGGGCGGGGACTTCTCGGCGGTGACCGGCGGCACGCGCGTGCTGTCCGACTGGATCGTGGTGCGCGTCACCGTCAACCCCGGCGAGACCTTTCTCGACCGCATGATCGCCATGGTCGAGAGCGCCCGCCGCCAGAAGACCCCGAACGAGATCGCGCTCACCATCCTGCTGGTGGCGCTGACGATCGTGTTCCTGCTCGCCACCGCGACGCTGCTGCCGTATTCGATCTACAGCGTCGCGGTGACGCACCTCGGCGTCCCGATCACCATTACCGCGCTGATCGCGCTGCTCGTATGCCTGATCCCAACCACTATCGGCGCACTGCTCTCGGCGATCGGGGTCGCCGGCATG
>JASHTN010000046.1 GCA_030040525.1 Gammaproteobacteria bacterium
CCGCCGGCGCGCCGCTGCCCGAGGGCTACGTCTCGGAGGTTTGTCTGCGCGTCTCGCCCTGGATCGCCTCACTCGCCGACTGCCTCGCACGCGGCGTGGTACTGCTGTGCGACTACGGCCTGCCGCGCACGCACTACTATCACCCGCAGCGCCGCACCGGCACGCTGCGCTGTCACTTCAGACAGCGCGCCCACGACGATCCATACGTCAACCTCGGACTCCAGGACATCACTGCATGGGTCGACTTCACGCGCGTGGCGCAGGCTGCGGCGGCTGCGAATCTCACGGTCGCGGGTTTTGCGACCCAGGCGGCGTTCCTGCTCGGACTCGGCCTGCCGGAGCTGGTGGCCGAGGCCGCCCCGGGCAGCGCGCTGCACGTGCGGCTCGCGGGGGAGGCGCGGCGGCTGCTGATGCCCGAGGAGATGGGCGAGGCGTTCAAGGCGATGGCGCTGGCGCGCGACTGCGATGCGCGCCTGTCGGGCTTCGCGCTGCAGGACCTGCGCGCCTCCCTGTGAGGCGCATTCGGTGGCCTCGACAGCCTGCGCGCGCCGTCTCAGTACCCCGCGGCGTGCAGCAGCGCCACGACCGCTGCCGCAAACAGACAGTAGATGCCGAAGAAATACCAGCGGCCGCCTTCCAGCCAGCGGCTCAGCCAGCGCAGCGCCACGAGCCCGGCGCCGAATGCCACCACGGCTCCGAGCACGCTCTGCCAGGCGGCGCCGGCAATGCCGGCCGCGCCCAAGCCGTGCGAGTGCAGCAGCCGCAGCGCCTCGCGGGCGACGACCGGCGGGGTCAGCACGACGGCGAGCGCAAAGCTGAAGGCTTCAGCCTCGCGTCTCGAGACCCCGAGCAGCAGCCCTGTCGATATGGTGGCGCCGGAGCGTGAGAATCCGCGGAACGGCAGGCACAGACCCTGCACCGCGCCGATCACGCCCGACTGTCCCAGCCACAGCGTGCCGTCTGCGGGCGGCGCCGGCCGCCGTGCGGCGATCAGGCCCGCAGCCACGATCAGCACGCCGGCCGCTGCCAGCGCCGGGGCGATGACCTCCAGGTGTCCGAACAGCTCCTCGATCTCGGCGTGCGGGTGGCCGGCAAGCGCGGTCCTGGCGATGAGCAGCGCGATCCCCTGGCCCACCACAGCAGTGAGGACGGTGGCGACGACGATGCGTCCGGCAAAGGCGCGGAACGCAGCCAGGCTCCGCAAGTAGGTCGCGCGCCACTGCCGCCAGAAATACACGATGACCGCGATCATCGTGCCGGCATGCAGCATCACCAGCAGCAGCGTCATCGGCGGCGAGCTCGGGTCGAGGCCGAGGAGCTTCTCGGCGATGATCACGTGGGCCGAGCTCGAGATCGGCAGCAGCTCCGCCAGCCCCTGCACGATCGCAAGGACGATGGTGTTGAACGTGGACATCGGGCGATTCTACCGGACGGATGGCCTGAGCGTGCCGAGCGCCGCGAGCCGCCGGCGGTGCAGCGCCGCGCCGATCGCCGGACCCGCGAGCCCGCGGCGCTCCTCATCGGTCAGCTGCACGGCCGCGGCCGTCGCGAGCGCTGCCCGTAGATAGCCCGATTGCGGATAGGGCTCGGACTCGAGCCCCGTGCGCCCGCGCGCATCCGCCTCGCAGGCCGTGAGCAGCTCCGCGAAGCGCTCGGGACGGCGGAAGGCGTCGGCGTCCTCGAGCAGCGTCAGCACCGTTGCGGCCTTGAGCTCGAGTGCGCGGTGTACCCGCGTGTGAGTGCGGGCGGCGAGGATCGCCAGATCGCGGCAGGCACCCGGCACCTTGAGCCTGGAAGCGAGCGCCTCGATCAGCGCTACCCCGGCCTCCTCGTGGCCGTGATGGCTCGGCCATCGCGCCCGCGGCGTGCGCGCCTTGCCGAGGTCGTGGGTGAGCGCCGCGAAGCGCACCGCGGTCGATGCGCCGGCGTGCGCCGCGTAGCGCACCGCCAGCATGGCGTGCACGCCGGTGTCGATCTCCGGGTGCCAGCGCGGCGGCTGTGGTACGCCGAACAGCGCGTCGATCTCCGGGAAGATCACCGCCAGCGCGCCGCAGGCGCGCAGCGTCTCGAAATAGATCTCCGGGTGCGCCTCGCCGAGTGCCCGCTCGGTCTCCTGCCAGACGCGCTCGGGCACCAGCGCGCTCGCCTCTCCCGCAGCCGTCATGCGCCGCATGAGCGCCAGCGTCTCGTCGGCCAGCCTGAAGCCGAGGTCGGCGAAACGCGCCGCGAAGCGCGCAGCGCGCAGGATCCGCACCGGGTCCTCGGTGAAGGCGTCCGACACGTGACGCAGAACGCGGGCGGCGAGATCGGCCTGACCGCCGTACGGATCGATGAGCTCGCCGCTGTCGCTCTCGGCCATGGCGTTGATCGTCAGATCGCGCCGCCTCAAGTCCTCCTCCAGCGTCACGTCGGGCGAGGACTGCGTGCTGAAGCCGCGGTAGCCGGGACCGGTCTTGCGCTCCAGCCGCGCGAGCGCGTACTCCTCGCGCGTCTGCGGGTGCAGGAACACCGGGAACTCGCGCCCGACCGCCTGATAGCCGGCACGCTCGAGCTCGCCGGGCTCGGCGCCGACCACCACCCAGTCGCGCTCGCGCACCGGCAGTCCCAACAGGCGGTCCCGAACTGCGCCACCGACCAAGT
>JASHTN010000047.1 GCA_030040525.1 Gammaproteobacteria bacterium
CGAGGTTCTTGCCGCGCTCGCTCGGGTTGGAGCGGTAATCGAGCACGTCGTCGACCAGCTGGTAGGCCGTGCCCAGGTGCCGGCCGTAGGCGGCGAGGGCTGCGCGCAGCGCCGGCGCGCCCGCGGACAGCACGGCGCCGATCTCGGCCCCGGCCTCGAACAGCTTGGCGGTCTTGCGGTAGATGACGTCGAGATAGCGCTGCTCGGTCGTTTCGGGATCGTGCGCGTTCATCAGCTGCAGCACTTCCCCCTCGGCGATCACGTTGGTTGCTTCGGCCATGATCTCCATGACCGGCTGGCTGGCCAGCGCTGCCATCATCTGGAAGGCGCGCGAGTAGACGAAATCCCCCACCAGCACGCTCGCCTGATTGCCGAAGACCTCGTTGGCCGTGTCCCGGCCGCGGCGCAGCGATGAGCTGTCGACGACGTCGTCGTGCAGCAGCGTGGCGGTGTGAATGAACTCGATGAAGGCAGCTGCCCCGATGTGGTCAGCGCCGGTGTGGCCGCAGGCGCGCGCAGCCAGCACCACCAGCAGCGGCCGCAGCCGCTTGCCGCCGCCGGCAATGATGTGCTCGGCGACCTGGTTGATGAGCGGCACCGAGCTCTTGAGGTGCGCCCGGATGCTGCCGTCCACAGAGCGCAGATCCTCCAGCACCAGCGCGCGAATGTTCTCCAGGGTCATGGCTTACGGAGAGTGTGCCCGGCGGAGCTCAGGGTTCTCGATGCGGCCGCATCCTAGCACCCAGGCGGTTTGCGGGCGGCGCGGAATGGCGGCTAAGTGCCTGTGCCCCTTGAGGAAGCCGTTTGACCGCGCCGGGGTGCGCCAGTAGAATGCGCGGCCCTTTCTCCCTGCAACCCATTCCTTTCCCTACCATGTACGCGGTCATCGCCACGGGCGGCAAGCAATATCGGGTGACGAAGGACGGCGTGCTGCGCGTCGAGAGGCTGGACGCGGAGCCGGGCAGCATCGTCGAATTCGGCGAGGTGCTCCTGGTCGGCGAGGGTGCCGACGTCAAGGTCGGCAAGCCCACCCTCAAGGGTGGCAAGGTGCTGGCGACGGTCGTGCGCCACGGCAAGGGCGCCAAGGTGTCGGTCGTGAAATTCAAGCGCCGCGCGCATTACCTGCGCCAGAAGACCCACCGCCAGGCGTACACGGAAGTGAAGGTCACGGAGATCCGCGCGGGCTGAAGCGGCGCGCTCTAGCAGCTCTTGAGGACACGTCATGGCACATAAGAAGGCAGGCGGCAGCACCAAGAACGGCCGCGACTCCCACTCCAAGCGGCTGGGCGTCAAGCGCTTTGGCGGCGAGCACGTGCTGGCCGGCAACATCATCGTGCGCCAGCGCGGCACGCAGGTGCGTCCCGGCACGAACGTGGGGGTCGGGACCGACCACACGCTGTTCGCCCGGGTGAGCGGGCGGGTGCAGTTCCAGAGGAAGGGTGCCGGGCAGCGCGTCTACGTGAGCGTTCTGCCCGAGAGCGCCGCGGTATCCGGGGAAGCGCCCGCGCCCGCGAAGGCGTAGCGCCGCGCACAGCAGCACCGGAGCGAGTCGCTGAACGAACCCCGGCCTCACCGCCGGGGTTTTCGTTCAGGGTTAGAGTAATCCGATGAAATTCGTCGACGAGGCGCGACTGCGCGTGCAGGCCGGCAACGGCGGGCGGGGCAGCGCCAGCTTCAGGCGCGAGAAGTTCGTGCCTTTCGGCGGGCCGGACGGGGGCGACGGCGGCCACGGCGGCAGCGTCTACCTGCGCGCCGCCTCCGGCATCAATACGCTCGCGGACTTTCGTATCGAGCGCACCTTCAAGGCGGGGCACGGCGAGCCCGGCGGCGGCAACGACTGCAGCGGCCGCGGCGGCGCCGACCTCTACGTGCCGGTGCCGATCGGCACCGTGGTGCGCGATGCCGGAACGCACGAGGAGCTCGGCGATCTGACCCGCGACGGCGAGACACTCCTGGTGGCACGCGGCGGCAAGGGGGGCTGGGGCAACCAGCGCTTCAAGTCGAGCACCAATCGTTCGCCCCGCCAGTTCGGGCCGGGACTGCCGGGGGAAAAGCGCTCGCTCGAATTCGAGCTGCGGCTGATCGCCGACGTGGGGCTTCTCGGCCTCCCCAACGCCGGCAAATCGACGCTCATCCGCGCGGTTTCCGCGGCGCGTCCGAAGGTGGCGGATTACCCCTTCACGACGCTGCACCCGAATCTCGGGGTCGTCGACGTCGGCGAGCATCGCAGCTTCGTGATGGCGGACATTCCGGGCCTCATCGCCGGGGCTGCGGAGGGCGCGGGACTGGGCGTGCGCTTCCTCAGGCACCTGCAGCGCACGCGGCTGCTGCTGCACCTGGTCGATATTGCGCCGCCGGACCCCGCGGCCGACCCGGTGCGGGATGCGCGCGCGATCGTGCGTGAGCTCAGGAGATTCAGCCGCGAGCTGGCCGCCAAGCCCCGCTGGCTGGTGCTGAACAAGCGCGATCTGCTGCCCGAAGGCGCAGCACAACGGCGCGCACGCTCCATCGTGCGCTCACTGCGCTATCGCGGCAGGTGGTTCCTGATCTCCGGCGTTACCGGGCAGGGGACCCGGGAGCTCTGTGAGGCGGTTATGACGCTTTTGGAGGAGCGCGCTCGCGCGGCACGCGGGCGCGCATCAGCTCGAGCAGATGCTGGCGGCGCGCCGCAGGACGCAACTTGAGCGGCGTGGGAATCACCGGGACGGGAATCTTCGGGTTCGTGTTCATCGCGGACCTCAATGTCAATGCATCGCGCGGATGCGGGCTGCCAGGCGGCTCTTGTGCCGCGCAGCCTTGTTGCGATGGATAATCCGTTTGCCCACCAGAGAGTCGATCACCGGCACCGCCTGCTGGTAGCTGACCCGGGCCGCCTCTGGATTGCCGCCGGCGATGGCCGTGGTCACGGCGCGCACCGCGGTGCGCATGCGGGATCGCAGTGCGACGTTGCGGGCGCGGTGCTTCTCAGCCTGGCGGGCGGCTTTCTCGGCGGACTTGGTATTGGCCACTAAATCTCCGTGCTCGCGTGCCCCCTCGGGGTCGCGGGGCCGGTAGTCTGCTCAGCCGACCTCTCCTTGTCAACGCGGCGTCCTCTTGCGACACACCGCGGCGCCCGCGGTTCACATAAACTTGAGTCGCGGCCCGCAGTGCGCGGCCGGCATGATAACTTATTTCCAAGGAATCAGTTACTTAAGGCCACATGCAGCTCGTTCGCGGACCTCAGGCGTTGGCCGGCACCGAGCACGGCAGCGTCCTCACCATCGGCGCTTACGACGGCCTGCACCTCGGGCACCAGGCGCTGATCGCACGCGCGGGCGAAGAGGCTGTGCGGCGCAGGCAGCCGGCGCTGCTCCTGACCTTCGAGCCGATGCCGCGGGAGTTTCTCAGCCCGAAGGACCCGCCGGCGCGGCTCACGAGCCTGCGCGAGCGCTGGCGGATCCTCGCAGGCTCGCCGCTCAGCCACCTGTGGCTGCTGCGTTTCGGGGAAGGTTTGCGTAACCTCTCGGCGGGGGAGTTCGCCGAGCTTCTGGTCAAGGCGGCGCGCGCCCGTCATGTGGTGGTCGGCCACGACTTTCGCTTCGCCCGCCACGGCGAGGCGACGGCGCCGGTGCTCGCCGCCGCCGGCGAGCGGCTCGGGTTCGCGGTCGAGGTGCTGTCGCCTGTGATGCTCGACGGCGAGCGCATCAGCAGCAGCGGCGTGCGCACGGCGCTCGCGCGAGGGGAATTCGCGCGCGCCAGGCGCTGGCTGGGGCGGGCCTACTCGATGCGCGGGCGCGTCATCCCGGGTAAGCGGCTGGGCCGGGAGCTGGGATTTCCGACCGCCAATCTGGCCCTCGCGCGCCGGCGAGCGCCGGTCGCGGGGATCTTCGCGGTGTGGGTGCGCGGCGTCTCGCCAGAGCCGCTCGCGGGCGTGGCGAGTCTCGGCACCCGCCCGACGATCGGCGGTGTCGAGGCGCTGCTGGAAGCGCACCTGTTCGATTTTTCGGGCGACCTGTACGGCCGGGAGATCGAGGTGGAATTCGTCGCCAAGCTGCGCGAGGAGCGCTGCTTCGAGACGCTCGAGGCACTCGTTGCGCAGATGCGGCGCGATGCCGAGGAGGCACGACAGATTCTCGCCGGCGGCGCAGCCGCGGCTTGCGAATGAAACGGACATGGCGGACTACAAGCACACGATCACCCTGCCGCAGACCGACTTCCCGATGAAGGCGGATCTCGCGCAGCGCGAGCCGGCGATGGTGCGCGCCTGGGAGGAGCGCGGCACGTACGCACGGCTGCGGGCGATTGCACGCGGGCGTCCGCGCTTCATGCTGCACGACGGACCGCCGTACGCCAACGGCGCGATCCACATCGGCCATGCGGTCAACAAGATCCTCAAGGACGTCGTCGTCAAGTCGCGCTCGCTCGACGGCTTCGATGCGCCCTACATTCCGGGCTGGGACTGTCACGGTCTGCCGATCGAGCTGCAGGTCGAGAAGAAGCACGGCCGTCCGGGGCAGAAGCTCGATGCGCGCGCCTTCCGCGCCGCCTGCCGCGCCTACGCCCAGGAGCAGATCGACCTGCAGCGCGCCGACTTCAAGCGCTTAGGGGTGCTCGGCGACTGGGATCATCCCTACATGACCATGGCGCCGCGCTACGAAGCGCAGCAGCTGCGGGCCTTCGGCCGCATCATCGCCAACGGTCATGTCTACCAGGGCGTCAAGCCCGTGTACTGGTGCATGGACTGTCGCTCGGCGCTCGCCGAAGCGGAAGTCGAGTACGAGGAGAGGACCTCGCCGGCGATCGACGTGGCGTTCCGCGTCGTCGACGTGGCGCAGCTCGCGGCGCGCCTCGGCCTCGCCCCCGCCGAGCTCGCCGCGGCGCCGGTCGACGTCGTCATCTGGACCACCACCCCCTGGACGCTGCCGGCGAATCAGGCGGTGGCGCTGCGCGCGGAGTTCCAGTACGTGCTGGTCGAGGCGGCCGGCGAGCATGGCGGGGCCGGCCAGCGGCGGCGGCTGATCATCGCCGCCGAGCTGCTCGAGTCCTGTCTCGAGCGCTATCACATGAGGGCGGCGGCGGTGCTCGCCCGCTTCGAGGGGCGCGCGCTCGAGGGCCTGGCCCTTGCGCATCCGTTCCAGGAACGCGAGGTGCCGGTGATTCTCGGTGAGCATGTGACGCTGGACGCCGGCACCGGCGCCGTGCACACCGCCCCCGGCCATGGGCAGGAGGACTTCGCCGTCGGTCAGCGCTACGGCCTTGCGGTCGTCAACCCGGTGGGCGGCGACGGGCGCTTCCTGCCGGGCACGCCGCTCGTTGCGGGGCTCAAGGTCGACGAGGCGAACCCGGTGATCATCGCCGCGCTCGAGCGCGGCGGCCGGCTGCTGCACCAGGAGGCATTCCAGCACAGCTACCCGCACTGCTGGCGGCACAAGACCCCGGTGATCTTCCGCGCCACACCCCAGTGGTTCATCAGCATGGAGCAGCGGGGCCTGCGCACGCACACGCTGCGCGACATCCGCGGCGTCAGCTGGACCCCGGCGTGGGGCGAGCAGCGCATCACCGGCATGATCGAGAGCCGGCCCGACTGGTGCATCTCGCGCCAGCGCACCTGGGGGGTGCCGATTCCGCTGTTCGTGCACCGCGAGACCGGTGCGCTGCATCCGCGCACGGCGGAGCTGATCGAAGCGGCCGCGGCGCGCGTCGAGCGGGGCGGGATCGACGCCTGGTTCGACCTCGCGCCGCAGGAGCTGCTCGGCGCCGAGGCCGCGCACTACGACAAGGTGAGCGACGTCATGGACGTGTGGGCCGATTCGGGCCTGTCGTTCGAGTGCGTCGGCGCGGAGCGCCCCGAGATCGCAGCGCCGGTGGACCTCTACCTCGAGGGCTCCGACCAGCACCGCGGCTGGTTCCACAGCGCGCTGCTCATGTCGGAAGCGCTCTACGAGCGGGCACCCTACCGCGGCGTGCTCACCCACGGCTTCACCGTGGATGAGAAGGGCCGCAAGCAGTCGAAGTCCCTGGGCAACGTGGTTGCGCCGCAGAGAGTCATGAACAGCCTGGGAGCGGACGTGCTGCGACTGTGGGTCTCGGCGACCGACTACGCGAACGAGATGAGCGTCTCGGACGAGATC
>JASHTN010000048.1 GCA_030040525.1 Gammaproteobacteria bacterium
AATCGAAGCAACCCTGGGTGGTGATCCCGGAGCGCGCACATGCCTTCGCGCAGTTCTACCGCCGGGCGGAAGTCTGGCCGCCGGCGAGCCTGGAGCGCTATAGAAGAATTGCATAGCAGAGGGGAGAAATACCATTACTTCTCTCTAGCAGGCCGCGCCTAGAATCCGCTCCCGGAATGCGCAGCCCCACGCCCGCCGACCTCTATCCTTTCGCCGGCCAGCAGCTGCCCTGTTATGTCAACGGCGAGTTCGTGCGCGCCGCGGGCAGCTTCGAGAACGTCAACCCGGTCAACGGCCGCGTGATCGCAACGGTCACCGCGGCCGACGCTGCGCTCGTCGACCGGGCGCTGCGGGCGGCGCGCGCTGCGCTCTCAGGTCCCTGGGGCCGCATGTCGGTCGCCGAGCGCTGCGCGCTGCTGCGCAAGGTCGCCGAGCGCATCGAGCAGCGCTTTCCCGAGTTCGTGAGCGCCGAGGTGGGCGATACCGGCAAGACGCTCAAGCAGGCGACTTCGCTCGACATCCCACGCGGCGCGGCCAATTTCCATGCCTACGCCGACCTCTTGCTGGCGCGCGGCTCGGAGTGCTTCGAGATGTCGACCCCCGACGGCCGCGGCGCCCTCAACTACTCGGTCCACAAGCCGGTGGGCGTGGTGGCGGTGATCGCGCCGTGGAATCTGCCGTTCCTGCTCATGACCTGGAAGGTGGCCCCGGCGCTCGCCTGCGGCAACACGGTGGTCGCCAAGCCCTCGGAAGAGACCCCGTCCTCGGCGACGCTGCTCGCGCAGGTGATGCACGAGGCCGGAGTCCCGCCCGGCGTATTCAACCTGGTGCATGGCTTTGGACCGGCGGCCACGGGCGAGGCGCTGGTGAGCCACCCGGAGGTGAACGCCATCGCCTTCACCGGCGAGACCGCCACCGGCGCCGCCATCATGAAGAGCGCCGCGCCGGGGGTGAAGGCGCTGTCCTTCGAGCTCGGCGGCAAGAACGCGGCGCTGATCTTCGCGGATGCGGATTTCGAGGCGGCCGTCGCCGGCACGATGCGCTCGGTGTTCTCCAACACCGGGCAGGTGTGCCTGTGCTCCGAGCGGGTGTACGTCGAGCGCCCGGTCTTCGAGCGCTTCGTCGCGGCGCTGGCGACGCGCGCGCGCGCTCTCACGCTCGGCGGGCCGCACGACGCGGCGGACATGGGGCCGCTCATCTCGCGCGCGCACCGCGACAAGGTGCTGTCCTACTACCACCTGGCGCGCACCGAGCACGGCGAGGTGGTGTGCGGCGGCGGCACGCCCCACTTCGGCGACGAGCGCGACCAGGGCGCGTTCGTCGAGCCGACGATCCTCACCGGGCTTGCGGAGGACGCCCGCTGCGTCAAGGAGGAGATCTTCGGGCCGGTGTGCCACATCGCGCCGTTCGATGCCGAGGCAGAGGCGGTGCGGCTGGCGAACGACACGCGCTACGGGCTGTGCGCCGCGGTCTGGACCTCCAATCTGCAGCGCGCCCATCGCGTCGCGCGGCAGATGGAGGTGGGGAGCGTGTGGGTGAACGACTGGTACCTGAGGGACCTGCGCGTGCCGTTCGGCGGGGTGAAGCTCTCGGGCATCGGCCGCGAGGGTGGGGCGCATTCGCTCGCGTTCTTCTCCGAAGCGATGAACATCTGCGTCAAGCTCTAGCTAGGGGGCGCACCGTGGCCGCAAGCGTCAAAGCCCCGCTCGAAGTCAGCGCCGCCGTGGTGCCCGGCAAGGCGCGGCCGCGCGGCAGCTTTCCGCACTTCCGCCGCGCTGGCGACTTCATCTTCGTCTCCGGCACCAGCGCGCGGCGCGCCGACGACTCGATCGCGGGCGCGGAGCGCGGCGCCGCGGGCGCGGTCGTGCTCGACATCCGCGCGCAGACCCGCGCGGTGATCGAGAACATCCGCGACATCCTTGCGAGCGCCGGCGCCGGGCTCGAGGACGTCGTCGAGGTGAGCAGCTATCTGGTGAACATGGCCGACTTCGACGGCTACAACGCGGTCTACAGCGAGTTCTTCGGCTACGACGGTCCGGCGCGCACCACGGTGGCCGTGGCGGCGCTGCCGCATCCGCAGCTGCTGATCGAGATCCGGGCGGTCGCGTATCGCCCGAGGAGTTCCCCGTGACGCGAGCGGTCCGCACCGCCACCACCCTGGTGGTCGACATTCATTCGCACTTCCTGCCGCGCAGCTGGCCGGATCTCGCGGCCCGCTTCGGCACGCCCGACTGGCCGTGGATGAGGCATCTGGGCCCGGGCAAGGCGATGCTCATGGTCGGTGCGCAGGAGTTCCGTCCGGTCACGGCCGCCTGCTGGGACGCGGCGGTGCGACTCGAGGCCATGGACCGCGACGGCGTCGACGTGCAGGTCCTGAGCGCCACCCCGCTGCTGTTCGGCTACGAGCGTCCCGCCGCGCAGGCTCTCGAGTGCGCGCGGATCTTCAACGACGCAGCGCTCGAGGTCTGCGCCGCCGCGCCGCGGCGGCTGAAGTCGCTGTGCCAGGTACCGCTGCAGGACCCCGAGCTCGCCTGCGGCGAGTTGAGTCGCGCGATCGACGACGGCCACGTCGGCGTGCAGATCGGCAACCACGTAGGTCCCCGCGACCTCAACGACGAGGGGATCGTCACCTTCCTCGAGCATTGCGCCACCGAGGGCGCCGCGGTGTTCGTGCACCCGTGGGACATGATGGCGTCCGAGCGCATGCCGCGCTACATGCTGCCGTGGCTCGTGGCCATGCCGGCGGAGACGCAGCTCTCGATACTGTGGCTGATTCTCTCGGGCGCCTTCGAGCGGCTGCCGCGCTCGCTCAAGCTGTGCTTCGCCCACGGCGGCGGCAGCTTCCCCTACCTCATCGGCCGGGTCGACAACGCCTGGCGCAACCGCGACATCGTGCGCGAGGACTGCCCGCGGCTACCGTCTTCCTACATCGAGCGCTTCAGTGTCGACGCCGCGGTGTTCAGCGCCGACGCGCTCGCGTTGCTCGTCAAAACCATGGGTGAGGAGCGGGTGATGCTCGGCTCCGACTATCCGTTCCCGCTCGGCGAGCAGCAGGTCGGCAGCCTGATCCGGTCGCACCCGACGCTGCCGCCGGCGACCCGGGCGAAGCTCCTGGGCGGCAATGCCGCGCGCTTCTTCGGGCTGGATCCGGAGCCGCTCGCGTCCGAAGGCTCGAGGGCGGCGTCGCTCAGCGCCTGAAGCTATGATCCTGCATGCCCACGGTACGCCTCGAGCGCTGGATCGCACG
>JASHTN010000049.1 GCA_030040525.1 Gammaproteobacteria bacterium
ATGCCCTTGCTCGTGGCCGTGCCGCCGTTGGCGTTGATGCCGAAGTTCTCGACGAACTCGAAGAGCTGGATCTTCTGCCAGTTGATGAGGAAAGCCGCGACGTCGACCGACAGGCGGTTGTCGAGGAAGCTGGTGCGCGTGCCGAGCTCGTAGTTGGTCGTCGTGTCGGCCTGGTATTCGGTCAGCACGCCCGCCGGAACGAGCGGGGGCAGCGCGTTCGGGCCGCCCGGTCGGTAGCCGGTCGCGACGCGCGCGTAGACCATGGTGTTATCGGTGATGTGCCAGCTCGGCGCGACCGAGTAGGTCCAGTCGGTGCCCGTCGACATGCCACCGGTGAACTCCGGCGGCATCACCAGCAGGCCGCTGATGCCCTCGTCCTCGGACTGCCTGTTCTCCGACCAGCGCCCGCCGAGCGCGAGGTCGAAGTGCGGGTTGAAATGATAGGTGATCTGGCCGAAGGCGGCCCATTCACGGTAGATCGCCCCGAGATCGGCGTTCTCGAACGACGGCAGCGGGGTGAGGGCCTGGCTCGGAATGAAGAAGCTCGGCAGGGTCTGGGCGATGGTCGAGGCCTCGCGCGTGAAGAAGGCGCCCACCTGCCATTCGAGCGGCTGCGTGCCGGTCGAGGCCAGGCGCACCTCCTGGGTGAACTTGCCGAGGTTGATGACATTGGTCTGGGCCAGACCG
This sequence comes from Gammaproteobacteria bacterium, assembly GCA_030040525.1. GTDB lineage: Bacteria > Pseudomonadota > Gammaproteobacteria > Steroidobacterales > Steroidobacteraceae > 13-2-20CM-66-19. Next base: position 688 of record JASHTN010000049.1, read on the forward strand.
GCAGGCGCCCCGACGATGAGGCTCGCGAGATCGCCGTAGGTGACCGGGGACGGCGGTGCGAGTGGCGTCGAGCTCGCATCCTCGAAGAGGTTCTGATAGTTCTTGTTGTAGCTCGAGATCGAGGTCAGCGCTCCCCAGCCGAGGTTCCAGTCGAGCGTGGCGCTGACGACCCGGTAGCTGAAGGTGCTCGGCTCGTTGATGAAGCGGTACTGATTGTAGTCGCCGTTGATCGGCTGCAGCTGATTCGGCGGCGGGGCGAGCGGGTTGCCCGCGGCGCCGACCACGTCGACGTCGGGAGTACCGTCGGTGCGCAGGTTCTGCCCGAAGGCGGTCACCCGGATCGAGATGTTATCGCTCGCCTTCACCAGCAGGGAAGCGCGCATGCCCTCGCGGTAGCCGCGGTTGACGTTGCTCTCGCCGAGAGTGGGGTCGTCGATGTAACCCGGAATCTGGGTGTCGAAGCCGCTGATGCGGATGGCGGCGTTGCTGCCGATCGGCTGGTTGATCATGCCCTTGACGATCGAGCCCCAGTCCCCGTGGTCGACGTCCTCGGCGCCGACCTGGAACGCCGCGGCCGTCTGCGTCGGGTCGGGCGGGTTGGTCACGAACTTCAGCAGGCCACCTTCGCTGCCGGCACCGTAGAGGGTACCCTGCGGACCGCGCAGCACCTCGACCCGCTGCAGGTCCCAGGTGTCGAAGTCGTTGGTGATGACCGAGCCGTTGGCGAGCGCGTTGCTCGAGCCGACCGGCGTGTCGTCGATGTAAGTGGTCACGGTCGAGCCCACCCCGCCGACATTCTCGCCGCGCAGCGTGAGCCGGGTCAGGCCAGGCTGGATCTCCTCCACCGAGAGCGCCGGCACCATCGCCTGCAGATCCTGGAAGTCGACTATGCGCATCTTGTCCAGCTCTTCCGAGGTGACCGCCGTGACGCCCATCGGCACATCGTGCAGCTTCTCGACGCGCTTCTGCGCCGTGACCACGACCTCCTGCAGCGTGCTGGCCGAGGGCTGAGTGGCCTCCGCCTCCTCGGCCAGGACGCGGGAACCTGCACCGAGCGCAGCGGCCGCCAGAATGAGCAGCGTGAGCGATGAGACACGCGGTGAGCTGGACATAGGTCTCCCCCTGGGCCTGTCGAAGCCAATTCTTGTTCTGATCTGACAACATTTTTTCTGAACTAGCAAATTATTTTAATCTTCCGTTTCCGGCAGGTAGGATTGAGGGGCTTACCGGTAGTCGGCCGGCGCTACTAAGGGAAATGGATTCGATGACCGATCAGCCAGAGCCGCCCAGGTCAGTGGCGAGGCCGGGCGCGGCGTTGAAGGCCCTGCGCCGCAAGCACGGCTGGACACTCGCGGAGGTCAGCCGCCGCACCGGCCTCCCGACTTCCACCCTGTCGAAGATCGAGAACGACAAGATGTCTCTCACCTTCGACAAGCTCGCGCGCCTCTCCGCTTCGCTGCGGGTGGACATCTCGGCGCTCTTCAACGGCGAGGCCGCCGCCAACGGCGGTCTCGGCGCGAGTGGCCGCCGCAGCATCACGCGCTCGGGCGAAGGCAAGGCGATCGAGACGCAGAACTACTCACACCTCTACCCGGCCTGGGAGCTTCTCAACAAGCGCATCATTCCGATCGTCGCCGAGCTGCACGCGCGCAGCCTGGAAGAGTTCGGCGAGCTGATCCGCCATCCCGGCGAGGAGTACGCCTACGTGCTCGAGGGCGAGGTGGACCTGCACACGAGCCTCTATGCGCCCGTGCGCCTCAAAGCCGGCGACTCCATCTACTTCGACAGCGGCATGGGCCATGCCTACATCGCGGCGAGCGAGGGCCCCTGCCGTGTGCTGTCGCTGTGCACGGCGCCCGAGACGCAGCTGATCGCTGCGAGCGCCGGGCGACCCCGCGCGGAGCACCCGCGCAGGACGCCGGCGGCGCCGCGCAAGGGCCGGCGCGGCTGAGCGGTCTGCCAGCCGGGGGCACATTCGACTGAATGCGAATGCCTTAGGACCTGCCTGACAATCGCGGCGGCGGGGCGGGCTGCCGGGCGCGCTGCGGCAGCGGCCGTGCCGACAGGTATGAGTCGACCAGCTCCCGAAGCTCGCACCGGGCGTGAGGGTCGCTCGCGCCCCGGCGCACACCTCAGAACACGAAGCCGTAGACCAGCCGGTCTGCCGTGACGTACAGGTGTCGGCCGACGGCGATGGGAGCTTGAAACCTGCGCACCCCGCTCATCGCTTCCGCGGGTCCCCCGCCACCAAAGACGACGGCGCCCGTGTCGGCGCGGAAGCCACGCAAGCGGTTGCTCCCCTCGGCGCCGACAATCCAGACGATCGGGTTCGCGCGACCGTCAGTCGTCGTAATGATGGGCGACCCCCGTCCTTGCGCGTCGGCACACCAGGCGACATTGAGCGCGGGCGGCGAGCCCGCAGTGATCGTCAACCCGGTGAGATCGCCGCTCGTGCCATGCGGGCAATCGACGCCGCTGCCCTGAAATGCGACCAGAGCCCCGTTCTCCGAGGTGACGTATGCCGGCGACGTCCGGATGGCATCGGAGGAGACCCGCCTGCTGAGGAGGTTGCCGCCGACTCCTCCGAGATTACCGGCGTCAAGCAGATACGCGTTGCCGTCTTTGCCGAGCGCGAGCATGAGCTCGCGGGGAATTGCGCCGGGCATCTTCACCAGCAGCGGATTCGTGCCACCGAGATCCGCGTCGGTCGCGTCCAGTCTCAGCCAGTTGGACGGCGCAAAGAAATCCCGCGGCTGCGCGGAGAACGCCAGGTCCGGACCGAGGCGAATCACGGCCTCGCCGTCGCCCCAGTGCCAGGTCCACATCGTGTTGCCGGTTGCAACGTAGACCGCGCGGCCGTCCGAGCTGACACCTCCCGGCGCCCAGACGCCGCCGCCGCGCGCGCCGGTGGACCAGCTGTGCAGGGCATGCGGGGGTTGAAGCCCGACGCTCACGACCCACCCGTGGTAATCGCCGCAATCACCAAAATGGCCGCCGTACGGCACGTAGACCGCATCCGCCGTGATGGCGAGCGCGCCGCGCTGGTTCTGGACTTCCGAACGGAAGGTCTGGCCGCGGCTCTGCAACGCCGCTTCGACGTCGACCGGCCAGCCGGGCAACGGCGAGCCGTCCTTGAGCGACAGCGCGAAGATCTTGTGTCTGGGCGCGCCCGAGGCGCCGATCATTGCATCCAGGTAGACGGCCTGCCGATGGCTGTCGATCGCCGGAGTGCCGGTGATGCCGAGCGGGTCGATGTTGCCGCAAGGCAGAGAGGCACGCGCCACCGGCGGCCCCAGTGACGCTTCCCATACCAGGGCCCCGGATGTCGAATCGAGCGCGTAGACGATGTTCTGTTCGGTCGCCACCAGCAGCAGTGCGTGATCGCTGCCGGGCAGCGGCCAATAGAGAGGCTGTGCATACACCGGCCCCGCAACGGCTGCATGAAAGGTCGGATCACGCTTGAGGTGAGCTGCAGCCTCCCAGCTGAGGCCTGGCACCACGTACAGCCCGGAACGCTCGGTATTGCCATGATGCTCGAGAACCTCCGTGGTGATCCCGGGTGCGTCCGCCGCATGCGCTGCGGTTACGCCCCAAGCGCACGTCAGGGCGAGGATGTATTGCCGCTTCATGCTGCTGCCTCCCGCTCGACCAGAGCTTGACGATCATCGTACGCCCCTTGCCGTCGCCGGAACGCGGGCTTGCCAATAGCGGTGGTGCAGAAGTATTCCTTCCTGCCGTAGGCTCTGTGGCGACACGGCGCGTCTGCTTGGGATGCCATCACAATGCCTCTCCTCGTCACAAGCGCGGCGGGCGTCAATGGCGACGGCTATGGCGCCCTGCTGGCATTCGATCGCGACGGCAGGCCGCTCGGCGTCTTCAGCAGCGACCCGCGTATCGCCGACCCGCGTGGGCTCGCCGTCGCTCAAAGGGAGCAACTGCTCTTTCTCAACAGCGGCAGCGATCGAGTCCTGGCACTCGATCGGCACGGGAAAGTGTTACGCGACACGGGACCAATCCCGCGATTGAACCCGGGCGGGGGCACATTCGGGCCGGATGGACGCTATTACATCGGATTGCGCAGCGCGCGCACCATTATGGCGCTCTCTGTCACGCTGGATGACGCTGGCGAGCGCATGCTGCCAGCGGGAATCGTGCCGTTTCCTCGCGGGTTTGCATTCAACAGCGACGGCGTGCTGTTCCTCTCCTCTGGCATCGGTCCGAATGGCGAAGGGGAAAACACCGTCGTTGCGTTTGCCCGAGGTCAAAATCTCAAAGCGTCGCGGCTGGTCTCTGATCCCGAGCTCAGTCCGCTCGACCTGGTGGTGGCACCCAACGGCAACATAGTTGTTTCCAGCGAGCATCCGTTCGGCCTGGCGGATGCGGCTACCAGCCTTCGGGAATATCGTGCGGCAGACGGCGACCTAATCCGTGTGTTCTCAACAGGTGCAGCGGGCGAGTTCCGCCAACCCCGCGGTCTGCGCTTTGGTCCGGACGGAGTTCTCTATTGTGTCGCCCGGGACGAGGTCATGGCTTTCGATTTCGCGAGCGGTCGATGCCTCGGCGCCGTGGTGCGATACCCTCGGTTGAACGGGCAGGCACTGGCGTTTTTCCCCTGACGGCCGCAAATCGCAGGCCTCGCGCAGCGCCTCAATGTGGCTGCGCATCGACGTGAGTCTTGGGCTGCGATTCACAGCCTCTGCGATCCCGCGCGTCAGTGCGGCGGCGCCGCCGGCCCGTCGAGCTGCGCGAGCGTCGCCGCGGACGGCAGGCGGCTCGCGCGCAAGCGCGCGCTCACCTCTTCCGCCCGGGCGAGGACCCGCAGCAGGTTGCCGCCTGCGACCCTGGCGAGATCCGCATCGCTCCAGCCGCGGCGCGCGAGCTCGGCGAGAAGCGCCGGGTACTTGTCGACGCCGTCGAGCCCGCTGGGCGCGTTGGGGATGCCGTCGAAGTCGGAGCCCAGACCTACGTAATCGACGCCGGCGACCTTGCGGATGTACTCGATGTGATCCGCCACGTCACGGATCGTCACCTCGGGCTCCGGGTGCGCGCGCTCCCACTCGGCGAGTGCCGACTTGGCGCGCTCGGGCTGGCCGATGTAGAGCCCGCCGAAGGGCGGACTGTTGTTGCGCGCCTGCTCCGCCGAGCGGTCCGCTTCCCAGCGCCGCCGTGCCTCGGACACGTAGCCGGGATAGAAGTTGACCATGACGATGCCGCCGTTGGCGGCGACGAGGCGCAGCACGTCGTCGGGCACGTCGCGCGGCGTATCCACCAGGCCGCGCGCGGAGGAATGCGAGAAGATCACCGGCGCCTCGCTCACCCCGAGCGCGGCGCGCATGGTGTCGGGCGACACGTGCGCGAGATCCACCAGCATGCCGAGGCGGTTCATCTCGCGCACCACCTCCTTGCCGAAGGGCGTGAGTCCGTGGTGCACCGGGTTATCGGTGGCCGAGTCCGCCCAGGCGGTGTTGGTCGCGTGCGTCAGCGTCATGTAGCGCGCCCCGAGGTCGTAATACGCGCGCAGCACGGCGAGCGAGTTATTGATCTGATGGCCGCCCTCGACGCCGATCAGCGAGGCGATCTTGCCGGCCTTGTGCAGCCGCACGATGTCCGCCGCCGTGTACGCCATGGCGAGATCGTGCGGATAGCGCGCGCACATCTGCTTGACGAGATCGATCTGCTCGACGGTCATCTGCACCGCCGCCGGCCCCAGAGTGTCCGGCGGAATCCACACCGACCAGAACTGCGCGCCGAAATGCCCGGCACGCAGGCGCGGAATGTCGGTCATCAGCGGCGGGCTGCCCGCGGGCGCCGGCAGCGCCGCCGTCGATTGACTGAGATCGATCTTCGTCAGATCGCCGCCGAAGCGCGCGCGGATTTCCCATGGCAGGTCGTTGTGACCGTCAATCAGCGGCGTCTGCGCGAGGATGCGCTCGATGCGCCCGGCGTCGCTCGGCGAGGCGAGCGCCGGCGGCGCCAGGAGCAGAGCGGACAGCAGCGCCGGCGCAACCCGGGCACACCAGGACCCATGCAGCATGACGGAGCACCCCCCGCGTTCCTCAGAAGGGCCGGCATCATACCGGAAGCCGGGGTCGGCGCGTGGTCCGCGCGCCTTTACCGCCCGTGCGGGCGTGCCCTTGACTCTGCTAAGGTAGTTCGTGACCGCGTGGACGCGAACGCAACGGCGAACCGATGGCGGATCCCGAGAGTACTCCCCTGACTCCGGCGGCTGCAGCGGTCGAGAAGACCGCGCCGGCTGCGGCGCGGAGCTCGGCGATCGCGATGATCGCAGAAGCAGATGCGCTGCGGAAACAGGGGCGCCTCGCCGAGGCGCTGGCCCGCTACGATGCCGCGGCCCGGGCAGACCCGCACTGCGCGCCGCCACACCTCAGTCGCGGCAACATTCTGCAGGCCGGCGGTCGGCTGGCGGAGGCTCGCAGCGCATACCAGCAGGCGATAGTCTGCGATCCTCGCTACGCAGCGGCCCACTTCAATCTGGGCAATCTGAATTACCGCGCCGGCGAATTCGCGCAGGCCGTGCGCAACTACCAGACAGCCATCGACATCACGCCTCGCTTCGCGGATGCCTTCGTCGGGATGGCCAATGCGCTCGTCGGGCTGGGCCGCACGGCCGAAGCCAGGGAGAGCTACCAGCGCGCCCTGACGCTCAATCCAGGCTGCGCTGAAGGCCATTTCAATCTGGGTGTGCTGGCGATGACCCAGCAGCAGCCCGAGGAGGCCGGGCGCAGCCTGCGCAGGGCAACCGAGCTCCGCCCCGGCCATGCGGCAGCGCACCGCGTGCTGGGCGCCGTGTTGAGCAGTCTCGGGGATCTGGAGGCCGCGGAGGCGAGTCTGCGCCG
>JASHTN010000050.1 GCA_030040525.1 Gammaproteobacteria bacterium
AAATCGCGTGAGACTTGTACCGCAGCTGCTCGTGGCCGCCATGTCGGCAGTGGCCGGATCCGCCGCCGGCGCGGCAGCCGCGCAGGGGACGAACACCGCCATGGCCGTCGCTAACCCGTTTGCGCACCCGAGCACGCTGCCGTTCAGGCTGCCGCCCTTCGACCGCATACACGACAGCGACTACCTGCCGGCCTTCGAGGCCGGGATGCGCGCCCAGCTCGCCGAGATCGCGGCGATCACGCGCGACCCGCAGCCGCCCACTTTCGACAACACGATCGTGGCGCTGGAGCGCTCGGGGCAGCTTCTCGAGCGTGTGCAGCGGACCTTCTCCAATCTCAACTCGTGCAACACCGATCCGCAGATGCAGCGCATCGACACCGAGATGGCCCCCAGGCTGGCAGCGCACGAGGACGCGATCTTTCTCGACCCCGGGCTGTGGCAGCGCGTCGACACGCTCTACCGGGAGCGCGCCGGGCTGCACCTCGATCCGGAGTCGCTCGAGCTCCTGACCCGCTACCACGTGCGCTTCGTGCGCGCCGGCGCGCGCCTCCCTGCGACCGATCAGGCACGGCTGCGGCAACTCAACGAGCAGATCTCCGCGCTGACGACGCGCTTCAAGCAGAACGTGCTCAAGGCGACCGTCGATGGCGCCGTGGTGGTCGACCAGGTGAGCGAGCTGGACGGACTCAGCCCGGAGCAGATCGGAGCGGCGGCGCAGGCGGCCGCCCGGCGCGGACTCAAGGGCAAGTGGCTCATCGCGCTGCAGAACACCACCAACCAGCCGCTGCTCGCCAGTCTCACCAGCCGCGCGCTGCGTGAGCGCATCTACTGGGCCTCGATCGGGCGCGGGCTGGCCGCGGGCGCCGACAACCGGCCGGTGATCGCCGCGCTGGTGAAGGCGCGGGCCGAGCGCGCGGTGCTGCTCGGCTACCCGAATCACGCGACCTACATCCTCGAGGACGAGTCGGCGGGCACCCCTGAGGCGGTCAACGACATGATCCGGCAGATCGCGCCCGCGGCGCTGGCACGTGCGCGCGCGGAGGCCGCCGACATGCAGAAGCTGAGCGACGCGCAGGCCCAGGCGCGCGGCGTCGCGCCGTTCAGGCTCGAGCCGTGGGACTGGTTCTTCTACGCCGAGCAGGTGCGCAAGGCGCGCTACGATTTCGACCAGGCGCAGGTGGCGCCGTACTTCGAGCTCGAGCACGTAATGCGCGACGGCCTGTTCTGGGCCGCGAACCAGCTGTATGGCCTCACCTTCAGGGAGCGCAAGGACCTGCCGGTCTACCAGCCCGATGTGCGCGTGTTCGAGGTGCTAGACGCCGACGGCAAGCCGCTCGCGCTGTTCCTCGCCGACTACTTCGCGCGCGACAACAAGGACGGCGGGGCATGGATGAACAGCTACGTCGAGCAGTCCCGCCTGCTCGGCGAGCGCCCGGTCGTCGCCAACCACCTCAACATTCCCAGGCCCGCGCCGGGGCAGCCGGTGCTGCTGACCTTCGACGAGGTCACCGGCATGTTCCACGAGTTTGGTCACGCGATCCACGGCATGCTCTCGGACGTGCACTACCCGACGCTCTCGGGCACCAACGTGCCGCGCGACTTCGTCGAGTACCCGTCGCAGTTCAACGAGATGTGGGCGCGCGAGCCGGTGGTGGTCGCCCACTACGCGCACGACTACCGCAGCGGGGCGCCGATGCCGCAGGAGCTGCTCGCCAAGGTGCTCGCCGCGCAGAAGTTCAACCAGGGTTACGCCATCACCGAGTACCTCGAGGCGGCGCAGATCGATATGGCCTGGCACCTGATCACGGCGGCGCAGGCGCCGCAGCCGGATGCGGTGCCGGCCTTCGAGCGGACGGCGCTCGAGGCGGCGGGGCTCGAGTACCCGCCGGTGGCGCCGCGCTACCACTCGGCATATTTCTCGCATGTCTTCGCCGGCGGCTACTCGGCCGGCTACTACGCTTATCTCTGGAGCGAGGTGCTGGCGCGCGATAGCGGCCAATGGTTCCACGCGCACGGCGGACTTACGCGGGCCAACGGTGACCACTTCCGCCGCATGGTGCTGTCGCGCGGTCGCAGCGAGGATCCGCAGCTCCTGTTCCGCCACTTCTACGGCCGCGTGCCCGAGATCGGCCCGCTGCTCGAGTACCGCGGGTTGAGCGGCGGCGGCTGAGGGGTGCGGTCGACGGCTGCGGCGCGCTGCGGGCGCGCCGCGCTCCTCAGGAGCCGGGGCCGCGCTCGCGCTGGATGCGGTCGAGGGCGGCGACGAGGCGGGTGAAGCATTCCAGCATCGGCAGATCGAGCCCGAGCTGCACGGCGCGCGCCTGCGCGTAGCCGAGCGTCTCGTGCACCTCGAGCGGCCGGCCCGCGAGCAGATCCTGCAGTGCCGACATGCGGTGCTGCGGCACGTTGCGCCGGTACTCGGCGCCGAGCTGCATCAGGGCCGCGACCGCCGCATCCTCGCTGCCCGAGCACAGGCTCGCTGCGGGCAGCACCGCGTGGTCGCTCAAGGCGATGCCGAGCGCCGCGGCGAGCCTGCCCATCTCGCGCACCAGCCGCGCGAGCAGCCGTGCCGCGTCCGGATCGGCGAGGAATTTCCAGGTCGGCGCGCGGCTCGCGACGCTCAAGGCCATGAGCCCGACCCAGCCGCAGAACTTCGACCATTCGAGCGACACGATCGCGGTGGTGGTGGCGGCGCGCACTCCTGAGGCATCGATGGCGTGCGCCAGCGCGCGGGCGCGCTCACTCTCCGCGCCGCTCAGCTCGCCGATCATGATGTTGACGTTGCGGGTGAACAGTACCGCGCCGTCGGGCAGCAGCTCGCCGCTCGTGTCGGCGAGCGCGCCGAGCACCGGCTGCGGCCCGAACGCGGCGGCGAGCAGCTCGTTCTTCAGCGGTCCGTTCTGCATCGACGCGACGACGTCGAAGTGCGCGTGCCCGAGCGTTGCCAGCGCCGCGGCGGTGCCCGGGGTCTTGGTGGCGACGATCAGGGCGCCGGCGTCGCGCAGCCTGCCGGGATCGCGCAGCGTGGTGACCGGAGTGACGAACTGCGCGAGCCCCTCGATGCGCAGTCCCTGCGCCTCGAGCTGCGCGGCGCGCGCGCCGCGCGCCAGCATCGCCACGCGCTGCCCGGCGCGCGTCAGGTGCGCGCCGAGGATCGAGCCGATGGCGCCGGCGCCGAGAATGGCGAAGTCGAACTCAGCCACGGCTCTCGAGGGCGTCGGCGATGTCCGTCATCAGGCCGCGATCCTCGGGAGGGGTCTCGGGCGGATAGCGCTTCAGCACCCGGCCGTCGCGGCCGATGAGGAACTTCTCGAAGTTCCAGCTGATGTCGCCGGCGATACCGCTATCGGGCGAGGTGAGGAAGCGGTACACGGCGTGGCGCTGCGGGCCGTTCACCGCGAGCTTGGCGCTCAGCGGGAAGGTGACGTCGTAGCTCGTCCTGCAGAAGGCCGCGACCTCGGCCTCGCTGCCCGGTTCCTGGCCGCCGAACTGGTTGCAGGGGAAACCGACCACCGTGAAGCGCTCACCCCGCAGCTCGCGCTGCAGCCGCTCGAGGCCGGCGTACTGCGGAGTGAGACCGCAGCGGCTCGCCACGTTGACGGCGAGCGCGACGCTGCCGCGCAGCGGACCGAGCAGATCCTCCGTGCCGTCGATGCGGCGCACCGCGATGTCATAGAAGCCGCTCATCTGATGCCTCCTCGGGTCGTGGCGCAGCCTTGCTGCGCATGTACGATACACCCGTGGCCGGCATAACATTGGCGCGCGGACGTTCGCGGGGGAGGTACCCATGGCTTCCGAGCTGAGCAGCGCAGAAAGCACCAAGGTGGTCGCGATCCTCGATCGCATCCTCGAGCTCGAGCTCGCGGGGCTGGTGCGCTATCTCCACTACAGCTTCATGGTCTTCGGCCACAACCGCATTCCGATCGTGGCCTGGCTGCGCGCGCAGGCGGACGAGTCGCAGGCGCATGCCGTCGCCGCCGGCGAGCACATCACCAACCTCGGCGGCCACCCGTCGCTGCGCATCGGCCGGCTGCTCGAGACCCACAAGCACAACGTCGACGAGATTCTGCGCGAGGCCCTCGCGCATGAGCAGGAGGGGCTGGACGAGTACCGCAAGCTGCTCGCCGCCGTGACCGGTCGCAGCATCATGCTGGAGGAATACGCGCGCGTGCAGATTGCCGCCGAGGAGGCGCACGTCGCGGGCATCGGCAAGATGCTGCGCAAGCCCGGCTCGATCGCCTGAGCCGCGCTGCGCAAGCGTGCGCATCATTGCGCTGACCAACATCAAGGGCGGGGTGGGCAAGACCACCGCGGCGGTGAATCTCGCCTACCTGTGTGCGGCGTCCGGGCGTGCGACGCTGCTCTGGGATCTCGATCCGCAGGGGGCCGCCACGCACGCGCTGCGCGGCGAGCCGCAGGCGCATGCCTCGGCGAAGCGGCTGCTCGCCGGCAGGCGCGAGCTGCCGGAGCTGGTTCTGGCGAGCGGCTATCCGCATCTCGATCTGCTGCCGGCGGATTTTTCCTACCGCAACTTCGACGTGCACCTCGCCGCGCGGCCTCATCCCACCGAGCGGCTGCTGAAGATGAGCCGCTCGCTGCGTGATGTCTACGACACGCTGTTCCTCGACTGCCCCCCGGGCGTCTCGCTGCTGACGGAGAACGTGCTGCGCGCGGCGGACGCCGCCGCCGTGCCGCTGCTGCCGGCGCCGCTGTCGGTGCGGGTCCTGGCGCAGTTGTGCGAGTTCATCGCGCGCGAGCAGTGGACCGATCTCAGGCTGCTGCCGTTTTTCTCCATGGTCGATCGGCGCAGGACGCTGCACGCGCAGTTGATTGCGAGCAGTCGCGCGCAGTTTCCGCAGCTGCTCGCCACCGAGGTGCCGTACCGCAGCGAGATCGAGCGCATGAGCGAGCGGTGCGAGCCGCTGCCGGCGTTCGCTCCAAAGAGCGAGGCGGCCGCGACCTTCGCCGCGCTCTGGGCCGAGATGGAGGCGCGCATGCAGGCGGCGGCCTGAGCGCGCTTCGGGCGGCGGCACGCCGTGCAGCGCGCGTCGAGCCGCGGCTTCCGCGGCGGCGCGATCCTCAGGGCGCCGGCTGCGCCACC
>JASHTN010000051.1 GCA_030040525.1 Gammaproteobacteria bacterium
TCCGCCGAGCTGCGCCTGCACAAGAAGGGCCCGGGCCCGGTGACGGCCGGCGACATCCAGACCGATCACGACATCGAAGTGGTGAATCCGGAGCTGGTGATCGCGAACCTCACCAAGGCCGGCGAGCTCTCGATGACGCTGCGCGTCGAGCGCGGCCGCGGCTATCGGCCGGCGACCTCGCGCGTCGCGTTCGAGGAGCAGACGCGCCCGATCGGCCGCCTGCAGCTCGATGCCTCGTTCTCGCCGGTGCGGCGCGTCACCTACTCGGTGGACGCGGCGCGCGTCGAGCAGCGCACCGACCTCGACAAGCTGATCATCGACATCGAGACCAACGGCACCATCGACGCGGAGGAGGCGATCCGCCGTGCCGGCAGCATCCTCAAGGACCAGCTGTCGGTGTTCATCGACCTGCAGGGCGAGGAGGAAGCCGCGACCAAGGTCTCGGAGATGCAGTTCGACCCGATCCTGATGCGGCCGGTGGACGAGCTCGAGCTCACCGTGCGCAGCGCCAACTGCCTCAAGGCCGAGAACATCCACTACATCGGCGACCTGGTGCAGCGTACGGAGGTGGAGCTGCTGCGCACGCCTAACCTGGGCAAGAAGTCGCTCACCGAGATCAAGGAGGTGCTGCAGAGCCACGGCCTGATGCTCGGCATGCGGCTCGACGGCTGGCCGCCGGCGGGCCTGAAGCACGACGAGGAGCGCGAGGTCCTTTAGGCGCAAGCATGAAGGGTTTGGTTTAAGTATGCGTCACCATCTTTCCGGCCGGCAGCTCTCGCGCAACAGCGCGCACCGCCACGCGCTCATGCGCAACATGTCGGTGTCGCTGCTGCGGCACGAGACGATCCGCACGACGCTGCCGAAGGCGAAGGAGCTGCGCCGGGTGGTCGAGCCGCTGATCACGCTCGCCAAGAGCGACGGCGACGCCAACCGGCGGCTGGCGTTCGCGCGGCTGCGCGACCGGGAGGTGGTCGAGAAGCTGTTCGCGGACCTGGGTCCGCGCTTCAAGGCGCGCCCCGGCGGCTACACGCGCATCCTGCGCATGCTGCCGCGCCCGGGGGACTCGGCGCCCATGGCGCTGATGCAGCTGGTCGAGGGAGCGGCGCCGGCGGTGGAGGAGAAGCCGGCGCCGCAGGCCGCGAAGCCTTCACGGCGGGCGAAGGCAGCGAGCGACAAGGCCGAAGCGAAGCCGGAGAAGAAGAGCGCGAAGGGCGCAAAGAAGAAGCAAGCCGCCCCCGAGACCGAGGAGCCGGCCGAGGCTCCGAAGAAGCGCACGCGCAGGAAGAAAGCGGCGGGTTGATCGGCCTTCAAGCCCGCCGGGAGGAGTCAGCCATGAGCTTTGCGTCCGAGTTCAAGGAATTTGCCATGCGGGGCAGCGTCATCGACCTCGCAGTCGGCGTCGTGGTCGGGGCTGCCTTCGGCAAGATCGTCAACTCGCTGGTGGGCGATGTCATCATGCCGGCGCTGTCGCCGATCCTCGGCAGCGTCAACTTCACCGATCTGGCGGTGAGGATCTCGACGGGCGCCGACGGCAAGCCGGTGCTGCTCAAGTACGGCTCGTTCCTTCAGACGATCTTCGAGTTCATCGTCATCGCGCTCTCGATCTTCATCGTCCTCAAGGGCATCAATAGGCTCAAACGACCCTCGCCTGGAGCTCCGCCGGCACCAACGAAGACCGAAGCTTTGTTGCAGGACATCAAGGATTTATTGTCCAGGCGCTAGGTTTCGTTTCATTAGTGATCCAATCATAGCCCGCTACTGGACTGCGCGGAAGGCGTCCCGCGTGAGGTTCTCGCAGCCCCCCGTGGTCACTGCGAGGTCATCCTCGATGCGGATGCCGCCGAATTTCCTCAGTCCCTCGATCCGGCTCCAGTTGATGGAGCTGCGGCGCTTGTCGGCCCGGGCCGCCTCCAGCAGCTGCGGAATGAAGTAAATCCCGGGCTCCATGGTCACCACGAACCCCTCCTCGAGGATGCGCGTCAGGCGCAGGTAGGGGTGACCGTCGGGTCGGGGAATCTCCCCACCCTCGGGGCTCGCCATGAAGCCGCCGACGTCGTGCACCTCGAGCCCGAGCAGGTGTCCGATTCCGTGCGGCAGGAAGACGCTCGTGACGCCCGTGTCGACCGCCTCCTCCGCGCTGCAGCGGATGAGGTCGGCTTCCCTGAGGAGCTTTGCGGCGAGGCGGTGGGCCTCGAGCTGCACGCTCCGCCAGTCGACCCCCGGGCGCACCTGGCCGCACAGTTGTTGCTGCAGGGCATCCAGCCGGCCGATCAGCGCCCTGAAGTCCGCATCCCAGCGCGAGTAGGTGCGGGTGATATCGCTTGCATAGCCTGCGAACTCCGCCCCCGCATCGATCAGCAGCGAGTGCAGCGCGGGCGGGGGCGTGCGGTTGAGCACCTGGTAGTGGAGCACCGCGCCGCCCTCGTTGAGGGCGATGATGGGGTTGTAGGGCAGCTCCTGCTCGCGCAGTCCGCAGGCGTCGATGAAGGCGAGCTCGATCTCGAACTCCGTGGCGCCGTCTGCGAAAGCGCGCGCCGCCGCCAGGTGCCCGCGGGCCCCCAGGCGGTTCGCCGCGCGCAGGCAGAGGAGCTCGTAAGGGGTCTTGGCCGCACGCGCGTAGTCCAGCCGCCGCATGAGCGCAGGCGGATTGACCGCCGCCGGGCCCCAGGCGGTGATCTCCGGGGCGGGGTCTCCGAGATAGGCCGCATGCGACAGGTCGTGGGGCAGGAGCGCCCGCGCGCCGGCGAGGTCCGCGGCGCCGTGCACGTCGAAGTACCTCACCCAGTAGCCCTGCGGCAGCTCGGCCGGCTTGTACCAGTAGTCCCTTGGCGTGTGCACGATGACCCGCGGCCGCAGGCCCGGCTCGAACCACAGGAACGAGTCGGGCACCTCGCAGGCGGGCACCCATACCTTGTAGGGGGCGTGTGCCTCGAAGGGGTAGGTCCGGTCGTCCTCAAATACCGTCAGGAGGGAACCGGAATGCACGAGCAGCCCCGTGTAGCCGCAGGCGCGCAGCGCCTGGGCGGTGCGCGCACAGACCGCCTCGAGATGCGGGCCAAACGTGTTCCCGAGCTCGGCTTCAAGCGCCGGCGTCATTCCAACCGTGTTCGTCATGGGTCACCGCGGCTTTCCGGAACGGTCCGTTACCTGGGCTGTCGCCCGGACCCGACAAACATGGCCGGGAACGCTTCCGGGCGGCAGTTTCCAATCGTACCGGGAGTTCTATAGAATTTGCCTCCCGCCGCTCAGGAACGGGGCAGCGGGCGGCCGAACGCGGCCGTAGTGTTATCACCACAACTCTTGCTTCCTTCGGGGTACCGATCGATGAACACCAAACTTGCTCTTAGCGCAATCGTTGCCGCGCTGATGCTGACGGCCTGCGCGAAGCAGGAAGCCGCAGGCACCGACACCTCAGCTGCTCCTCCTGCTCCGGCCGCCTCTGCTCCGTCGGCCAGTGATCAGGCTTCCCAGGCTGCGCAGTCCGCCGGCCAGGCTGCTACGCAGGCCGCGGGCTCCGCTGATCAGTCCGGCGCGGCCCCGGCTGCGGGTGCTGCTCCTGCTGCGGGCGCTGCCCCGAGCTCGACGCCGCCGGCCGAGCAGTCGCAGACGCCGCCGAAGCAGTAGTAGGTCGCGATCGCAGCCCTTCGCTCGAAGGGCGTCGCAGAGCTTACGGCTGAAACGACGGCCCGGACGGATCGCGCGAGCGATGCGTCCGGGCCGTTTCATTCGGTGGCTTTGGGTTTGGATTGACCATGTCTGTGCCCGTCAGCGTGCGTGATGCACGCACCTCGCCCGGCGACAAGCTCTGGATCCAGAGCGTCTACCGGGAGTACCTCGATGACTTGAATCCCGGCACCGGGATCTTCCCGGCGTTGGGGGAGATCGGGCATCGCGAAGGCGATCAGATCGCGCACTGGTTCGGCGATCCGAACACCTTCCCGCTGGTGATTCTCAAGGGCACCGAGCCCGTCGGCTTCGCGCGGGTGCTGCGCGCCGCGCCCGCCGCGCCGCCCCAGCCGCGCACCGACTACCGCATGGCGGAGTTCTTCGTGACGCGTGCGCGGCGGCGGTTAGGGATCGGGCGCATGGCGGTGCAGCTCATCCTGTCGCGCTTCGCCGGCCGCTGGGAGATCAGCGAGTACCTGCGCAACACGCAGGCGGTCAACTTCTGGCGCCGCGTGGTCGCCGCCTACACGCGCGGCAACTACCAGGAGCGCATCGTCAACGGCGAAGTGCGCCAGGTGTTTGATTCGGTGAGCGCGCGCCCGGCCTGAGGCCGGCGTCACGCCCGAGTCCGCCGCCGCTGCCGCAGCCCGAGCAGGCGCCGGCTGCGCGCGCGAGTGTCCGCGCCCTGAGGCGCGCCAGCCAGGGCG
>JASHTN010000052.1 GCA_030040525.1 Gammaproteobacteria bacterium
CACGGCGAAGGTGGTCAAGGGCGGCCGGCAGTTCGGCTTCACGGCGCTCACCGTCGTGGGCGATACCTCCGGGCGCGTCGGCTACGGCTTCGGCAAGGCGCGCGAGGTGCCGGTCGCGATCTCCAAGGCGATGACCCAGGCGAGGAAGAACCTCATCAACGTCGCGCTGCGAAACGACTCGCTGTACTACGCGGTCACAGGAACACACGGGGCGACGCGCGTCTACATGCAGCCGGCGTCCGACGGCACCGGGGTCATCGCCGGCGGCGGCATGCGCGCGGTGCTCGAGTGCGCCGGGGTGCGCAACGTGCTCGCCAAGAGCTACGGCTCGCGCAACCCCATCAACGTGGTGCGCGCGACCATCAACGCGCTCGCCAAGATCCGCTCGCCCGAGGAGATCGCGGCGAAGCGCGGCAAGACTCTCGATGAGCTCACGGGCTGACGGTCATGGCTGACGGGCAACTGAAGATCACTCTGGTGAAGAGCCTCAACGGGCAGCTGAGGAACATTGCCGCCTGCGCGCGGGGCCTGGGCCTCAGGCGCATTCACCAGAGCGTCGTGGTGAGGGACACGGCCGAGAACCGCGGCATGATCCGCGCCGCGCTGCACCTGCTGCGCGTCGAGAAAGGCGCCTGAACGATGCAACTCAACACACTGAAGCCCGCCCGCGGAGCGAAGCGTCGCGCCAGGCGCGTCGGCCGCGGCGCATCCGCCGGCCAGGGCAAGACCTGCGGCCGCGGCACCAAGGGCCAGCGGGCCCGCAAGGGCGGCTACCACAAGGTCGGCTTCGAGGGCGGACAGATGCCGCTGCAGCGCCGTATGCCGAAGGTCGGTTTCCGCTCCGACCTGAAGCGCACGCGCGCCGAGGTGCGACTCGGGGAGCTCGGCAAGGTCGAGGCGGCGGTGGTGGATCTGGCGGCACTCATCCAGGCGGGCGTGGTGCCGGAGGGCACCGAGCGCGCCAAGGTGGTGCTCTCGGGCGAGCTCAAGAAGGCGGTGACGCTCAAGGGCGTGGCCGCCACCAAGGGTGCGCGCGCGGCGATTGAGGCCGCGGGCGGCCGGATCGAGGCCTGATGGCGAACACGACTTTCACCAATCCGGCGGCGACGCTCGGCGAAGCGGCTCGCTACGGCGAGATCCGCAGCCGCATCTTTTTCCTGATCGGTG
This sequence comes from Gammaproteobacteria bacterium, assembly GCA_030040525.1. Taxonomy (GTDB): domain Bacteria; phylum Pseudomonadota; class Gammaproteobacteria; order Steroidobacterales; family Steroidobacteraceae; genus 13-2-20CM-66-19. Next base: position 1,168 of record JASHTN010000052.1, read on the forward strand.
CGCTGATCGTTTACCGCATCGGCACCTACATCCCGGTGCCCGGCGTCAATCCGGTCGAGGTGGCGCGCTTCTTCGGCGACAAGTCCGGCACGATCCTCGGGATCGTCAACCTGTTCTCGGGAGGGGCGTTGTCGCGCCTCTCGATCTTCGCCATGGGCGTGATGCCCTACATCTCGGCGTCCATCATCATCCAGATGATGTCGATGGTGGTGCCGACGCTCATGGAGCTGCGCAAGGAGGGCGAGTCGGGCCGGCGCAAGATCACCGAGTACACGCGCTACGGCACGGTGCTCCTCGCGGCGTTCCAGTCGTTCGCCGCAGCCGGCGCCCTCGAGAAGGGCGGCATGACGCTGATCACGGGCTGGGGGTTCCTGATCCCGGCGACCATCACCATGACCACCGGCACGATGTTCCTCATGTGGCTCGGCGAGCAGATCACCGAGCGCGGCGTCGGCAACGGCATCTCGATGATCATCCTGTCGGGCATCGTCGCCGGGCTTCCCGGTGCGGTCGGCAACACCATCGATCAGGTGAGCTCGGGCGAGATGCAGGGGCCGTTCGCGCTGCTGCTCATCATCCTGGTGATCGCGACCACTGCGTTCGTGGTGTTCATGGAGCGCGCCCAGCGGCGCATCCCGGTGGACTACGCAAAACGCCAGGTCGGGCGGCGCATGTACGCGGGCCAGTCGAGCCACCTGCCGTTCAAGATCAACATGTCGGGGGTGATCCCGCCGATCTTCGCCTCGTCGCTGCTGCTCTTCCCGGCGACGCTCGCGAGCTTCGCCGGCACGGGCTCGGAGGGCTGGTTCGCAAGCGCCGCGCAGGATGTGGCCGCGGCGCTCGGTTACGGCCAGCCGCTGCATCTGACGCTGTATGCGCTGCTCATCATCTTTTTCTGCTTCTTCTACACGGCACTGGTATTCAACGCGCGCGACACGGCCGACAACCTCAAGAAGTCCGGCGCCTTCGTGCGCGGCATCCGTCCGGGGCAGCAGACCGCGGAGTACATCGACCAGGTGCTCACCCGGCTGACGCTCTGGGGGGCGCTGTATGTCGCGGCGGTGTGCCTCCTGCCCGAGATCCTGATCTCGTCCCAGGGCGTGCCGTTCCGCTTCGGCGGCACCTCGCTCCTCATCGTCGTGGTGGTGGTGATGGACTTCATGGCGCAGCTGAATGCCCACATGATGTCGCACCATTACCCGGGGCTCCTCAAGAAGGCGAACCTGCTCGGCTACGGCCGCAGCGGCTCGTCGTCGGGTAACTGATATGAAAGTACGTCCGTCGGTCAAGAAGATCTGCAAGAACTGCAAGATCGTGCGCCGCCGGCGCGTGGTCTACGTCATCTGTTCCGACCCGCGCCACAAGCAGCGTCAGGGTTGAGGTAAGGCAGCCATGGCACGCATAGCCGGTATCAACATCCCGATGAACAAGCACGTGTGTGTGGGGCTCACGCACATCTACGGCGTGGGCCGCGCGCGCGCGCGCAGCGCCTGTCAGGCGGCCGGGGTCAGTCCCACGACCAAGGTGAAGGATCTCACCGAGGCGGAGGTGAACGCGATCCGCGCGGCGATCGCCAAGTTCGCGGTCGAGGGCGACCTGCGGCGCGAGGTCTCGATGAACATCAAGCGCCTGATGGACCTCGGCACCTGGCGCGGCATGCGCCACCGGCGCGGACTCCCGGTGCGCGGCCAGCGCACCCGCACCAACGCACGCACCCGCAAGGGCCCGCGCAAGCAG
>JASHTN010000053.1 GCA_030040525.1 Gammaproteobacteria bacterium
TCAGCGCCGGCGAAGCCACCCTGTCCACCGCCCAGCGCGCGGCGGTGGACGCCGCGGTGAAGGCCGTGCTCGAGCGCACCGGCGTGCCGTCCGCCTCCGTGGCACTGGTTCGCGACCGCACGATCGTCTACGCGAAGGCCTACGGCTGGGCGCAGCTCGAGCCGAAGCGACGCGCGAATGCCGGTATGCGCTACGCCGTCGGCTCCATCAGCAAGGAGTTCGCGGCCACCGCGCTTCTCATGCTGCAGGAGCGCGGGGCGCTCTCGATCGACGATCCCGCCGGCAAGTACCTGCCGGGCCTCGGACCCGCCGCCGCTGTCAGCATCCGCTCGCTCCTCTCGCACACCTCGGGCATCCGCGACTACTGGCCGCAGGACTATGACCCGCCCGAGATGCTCAAGCCCGGGAGTCCGCGCGCCATCGTCGCGCGCTGGGCGGATCAGCCGCTCGACTTTCCAACCGGCACTGCCTGGCAGTACAGCAACACGGGGTACACGGTTGCCGGACTGATCGCCGAGCAGGTGGCGCACGAGCCGCTGTTCGAGTTCCTCGAGACCCACATCTTTACCCCTCTCGGCATGACGAGCGTCTACGACTTCGATTCGGCGCCGCTCCCCCCCACGGATGCCACCGGATACACGCGCTACGCGCTCGGGCCGCCGCGCCCGGCAGCCAAGGAAGGACGCGGCTGGCTGTTTGCGGCGGGCGAGCTTGCGATGACTGCCTCGGATCTCGCGCGCTGGGACATCGCGCTCATCGAGCACCGCCTCCTGACCCCGGCCAGCTACCGCGACCTCACCACGGAGGTACTGCTCGCCAACGGCGTGGGCAGCGGTTACGCGCTCGGGCTCGACGTGAGTCTCGAGTCCGACCGACGCGTGCTCAAGCATGACGGCGAGGTCGGCGGCTTCACGGCAGGCAACGTGATCTATCCGGACGACGGCGCCGCCGTGGTCGTGCTCACCAACGAGGACGCGGCGAACGCCTTCGAGGAGATCGCCAGGGCCCTCGGCAAGCTCATGTTCGTCGAGGACTCGCCGGCCGACTCCGCGGCAGTGGCCACCGCGCGGCGGATGTTCGCCAGCCTGCAGCAGGGACGCATCGATCCGACGCTCCTGACCGCCAATGCGCGCGGCTACTTCACGCCGCGCGCTCTGGCCGACTTTGGCGCGAGCCTGGGACCCCTCGGCCCGCCCACAGCGTTCGAGCTGCTGCACACCAGTCTGCGCGGGGGATTCATCACCCGCTTGTATCACGTCACCTGCGGGCAGCGGCAGCTGCTCATTATCGAGCGCTCGGAACCGGGCGGCCTCGTGGAGCAACTCACGGTGAGCGCAAGCTAACCTGGCCTCCCCGCACCGGAACCATCCGCCCCAAGGACAACTCCAACTCGGTGAGTTGCCAACACGGTGTTCATTAATTCATGAAAGCGCTCCACACCTCGTGCATCTCAGCCTGGGTGCTCAGCGCCGCCGGCGCTCTCGGCGCATGCGCCGGCAACCGCGCCATCGACCAGTGCGCCTCCGGCGGTTGCTCGGCTGACGAGCAGCTCGCGGCGCAGGTCGAGGCGCAGATCTACCGGCACCCCGAGCTGCGACCGCCCAACATGGTCTATGTGCGCGCTCACGACGGGGTCATCTATCTGAGCGGGCTCGTGTCGACCCCTCTGCAGCGTGAGATCGCGGTGGAGGCCGCGCAGCAGGTGCCTGGGGAGCGCCGGGTCTCGGACAACATCGGGCTCGAATACGGCGGCCGCTAGCCTCCGGGGGAGGTCCGTAGCCTGCTGCGCGCTGCGTCACGACCCCGACACGCACCCCATCGATAATCGCGAACGCTCGTCAGATCACGAGGGGTCTCCAGGACGCGTGGCCAACGCCCCGTCGAAGCTGCCGTACTATGGCGCCGCAGTGCTCGCGCTGGCCACCGCCGCGACGCTCGTCGGTACGCAGCGCCACACCTCGCGCGACCGCCTGCGCTCCATCGTGCAGCAGCAGTGCCTGCCCGACTGGCTCGAGCATCGCAACCCGGCTCCCTGCCGCAGCGTCAAGCTCATGGGCGCGGGTCCCGGCGCACCGGGCTTCGCCATTCTCCCCGACAGCAAAGGCGGCGGGCACTTTCTCCTCATCCCCACCGAGGCGATCCGCGGCATCGAGAGCCCCGAGGTGCGCGCGCCCGGCGCACTCAATTATTTCGATGCGGCCTGGAGCGCGCGGGATGCGCTCGCCGCGGTGCTCGGACATCCCGTGCCGCCCCAGGCGGTGGGGATGGCCGTCAACCAGCGCCGGGCACGCAGCCAGGACCAGCTGCACATCCATGTCAGCTGCCTGCAACGGACCGTCCACGACGCGCTCCGCGCGCAGGCTTCGCGGATCGGGCCCGACTGGTCCCCGATCCGCATCGATGGCCGGGACTACCAGGCGATGCGCGTCATGGGCACGGAGCTCGGAGCGGCGAACCCCTTCGCACTGCTCGCCGAGCGCCTGCCGGGCGCGCGCGAGGCGCTCGACGAGTTCACTCTGCTGGTCGCCGGGATGCAGTTCAGCGAGGGACCGGGCTTCGCGCTCATCGCCGGTCGCTCCGTGCCCGGAGCCGAGCGGCTGCTCGATGCGAGCTGCAGCGTCGCGCGCTGAGCGCTTGCCGCAGACATCCCACAGAGCGGATTGACTTGAGCCCGCGCGTGTCAGGCGCGACGATGCCGAGCCTCGCACCCAGGGGAGAATGTCATGCGTATCATGCGTCTCGGGTCTCCACGCGGCGGTCTCGTGCCTAACAAGCGCACGGCGATCATTGCGGGCGTCTTGCTGTGCGCAACGCTGCTCGGCGCTGCAGCAGATCAGGGCACCCGGGATGCGGCAGGCTTCGTGCGCCTGACGCCCGAGCAGATCCGGTGGCAGGAGGTGCCCGGAAGTCCCGGGGTGCAGATGGCGACGATCGCGGGCGACCCAGCCGGTCACGGCCTCTACGTGCAGCGGGTCATATTTCCGCCCCATGTGATGGACCGCCCGCACTGGCATCCGGGTGATCGCTACATCACCGTTCTCAAGGGCACCTGGTACGCGGGAACCGGCGGCACGTTCGACCCGAAGCACGCCGTGCCGCTCAAGCCCGGCAGCTTCATGTTTCACCCGGCGAAGGCGCTGCACTGGGACGGCTCGAACAGCGACGAGGAAGTGATCGTGCAGATCTTCGGCATCGGCCCCGTCGAGACGACTCCCGCGGACCCGAAGCGGCCGCTCTGGGTGCAGCTGAAGCCCTGAGCGGGTTGATTCACTGGACATTTGTCTATATGATATGGACAAATGTCTGAGGCAATCTTCAAGTCCTATCCCCTCGGGAACGACCTCGAGATGGCGAGCGTCGTCCTGGGCGGCCTGCCGCCCTCGGCGGTGAGGCGGGTCGGGTCGTTTCTCGGCATACGGGCCGCCAAGGTCGGCTCGATCGTCAAGATCAGCGAGAAGACGCTCGACCGCCGGCTGAAGAGCGGCGCGCGTCTCAAGCCCGATGAATCCGAGCGCCTGGCGCGCCTCATGCGGATCATCTCGCTGGCGGTCGCCGCTCTCGAAAGCGCCGAGCACGCCCGGGAGTGGCTGCAGCGCCCGTTGCGCGAGCTCGGCGGGCAGACGCCGCTGCAGCTCGCGGCCACGGAGCCGGGCTCGAGAGAGGTCGAGCGGGTACTGGGCCGCATCGAGCACGGAATCTTCGCCTGATCACCGCGTGGCGCATCTGCAAGAAGACGCATCGCGAGACTGCATTTGACGGCCGGAGTGCCGCCGAGCACCCCGGGCGCTGGAACAGCTCCGGGGCCGGTGTCGTCTACGTCGCGGAGAGCCGCGCCCTCGCCGCGCTCGAGGTGCTGGTGCACACGGAAGACACCCGGCTCCTCGGGGCGGTGCAATGGGTCATGATCCCGGTAGCGCTCGATGAGGCCCTCATCGAGATCGCAAAGCCTCTGCCGAGGGATTGGCGTCGGCTGCCCGCGCCTCCTTCGACGCACGAGCTCGGCACGCGCTGGGCGACCGAGGCGCACTCGGCGGCGTTGCGAGTCCCCAGCATCGTGATCGACGGCGAATTCAACTACGTTCTCAATCCGCAGCACCCGGACTTCGGTCGGCTGAAGATCGGCGCGCCGGCCGCTTTCTCGTTCGATCCGCGGCTTTGATCGGGCTGCCGGCACACTGTGCGCCATCGACAGTTACCGATCTCACGACGATTGTGACCGTGTCGTTACCCTGTTTCGACTGACTACCTAACCTGACATGTCTATTCTTCAGCCAGAGCCGCTAATCTCTCGAGGGCGAGTCCATGACGATTGTGGCTTTGATTGTTGGGTATTTCGTCTTGTCCAGCCTCGTTGCTCCGCTCATCGGCGCATGCATCCATTTTGGGGTTCGTGACGAGCCGCCCGCTCTGAGCCACGGCGGCCGGAATAGACCCGGGTATCAATGGTAGCCGGGGCCCGCTTCACGAATCTCCGCAGGAGACGGGCGCGGTCCGAAGGTCGACGCCGAGCATGCTCTCCCGGCAGGCGCTCGCGCCTTAGGCCGCGTCGTGTGCTCGAGTCACTCGAGCGACACAGTGGTAACGCCAGCGTGCTGGAACGCCAGCGTGCTGCTTTACCGCACCCGGGACGCGAGGCGCCTGCGGCGCAGCCAAAGTGTGGCGCCAAAGAGCGCAGCGCCGAAGAGCGCGAGTGTGCCGGGTTCGGGCACGGCCACTACCGCCGAGGTTTCCACCACGCTGACCTCCGCCAACGAATACCACGACGGGTCATTGCTACCGTAGAACGCGAGCGTCGTGGAAGAGGAGGTCGCCACGGCGGACTCCGTGTACTCCGTCCAGCCAAAGGTAGGCGAATCGTTCAGCGACAAGAACTCGGTGCCTCCAAACCAGCCAAAGAAGTTATTGGGGCCCGAGTTGTTTGAAAGCCAGAAGCTGATCGCGTAGGTGTCGCCCGCGACGGTTGACAGGGCCTGGCTGATCTCGTCATCCAAAGGATAGTTCACGGCGCCGAAATTGGCGTAATCGCCCGCATATCCGGACAGCAGGCCCGCGCCACTGCGCGCGGTGGTGTCGTAGCAGAAGTCAGATCCTGATGCCGCCGCGGTGAACGTCCAACCGGGCGCGCTATCGCAAGATGTGGAACCGAGGAAGTTCCCGTTGGTCACGATGTTGGCCTGCGCGGTGAGGCTCAAGAGGCTCACAACTGCGGCCAGGGGAGCGAGGAGCAGTACCTTCTTCATTTGAGCCCCTTCAAAGTTCAATCCGTCAGCTCGATGTGCCAGTGTTCGCCCGGATCAGCCCGGGATTCGACCGGTAGAGATCGAGCAACAGGCATGCCAGAGATGGCGGGTGATTTAATTTCAAGTACTTACAGCGCTCGACAGCGTCACCGAGCCGCGACTGTAAAGTGATTAGACGGGTGCCTTCAGCTTTTTGAAGCCGCCCTCGGCGCCGCGTTTCGTCCGATTCCTGGACCGGGCATGAGCCGCGCGTGAAGCGCGAGACCGACCGCCTGCTCGAGCGGCTCGCCGAGCAGGGCATGCGCAGCACCCTCCTGGTGCCCGGGGGGGCGCTGAGGGTCCCAGGGCGCGAGGCCGCTTGAGGCAGGGAATTGCGGCACACGGAGGAGCTCCGGGTTCGTTCTTTGGCAGCGCCCGCCGCGCCTAGCGCCCGCCGCGCCTAGCGCTGTCAAGGGATTTTTACAAGGCCGGGCCGCGCCTGTGCAAGTCGACTGCTTGAAGGAGCTTGCTATCGGTCATGCAGGCCCACGAGAGTGCGTATGCAGGTCGAAGCTGCCGCTCGTGGCGTTGCGCCGCCAGGTAGCGCCGCGACCTCTAGCGCGCGCCCTTGCCGAAGAACACCACCTCGGCGGTCTGCACCAGGATCGACAGGTCGAACATAAAGCCGCTGTTCTTGATGTAGTACAGGTCGTATTCGAGCTTCTCGAGCGCCTCACGGTCCGACGCCCCGTATGGGTAGCAGACCTGCGCCCAGCCAGTGATCCCGGGCTTCACGCAGTGGCGGTGCATGTAGTAGGGAATCTTCTCCGCCAGACTCGCGACGAACTGGGGGCGCTCGGGCCGTGGGCCTACGAAGCTCATGTCGCCGCGCAGCACGTTGAGGATCTGCGGCAGCTCATCGATGTGGGTCTTCCGAATCAGCGCACCGACCCGGGTCACCCGCGGGTCGTGCTCCTGGGCCCAGCGCTCCTCCCCGTCCGCCTCCGCGTTCACGTACATGCTGCGGAATTTGAGCAGATGGAATGTCTTGCCCCGCAGTCCCACGCGCTCTTGTCGGTACAGGATCGGCGCTCTCCAGCCGCCTTCGAGCTTGATGGCAAGGGCCGTCGCCAGCATCACGGGCAATGCCGCGATCAGCAGCAGCGCACTCGCCACGGAATCGAGCAGGCTCGACAGAAACAGCCGCGGCGAGCTGCGGCTGAAGCCTCTGCCGAAGATGAGCCAGCTCGGATTGAGCACGTCGATACGCACCCGGCCAGTCTCGCGCTCGAGGAACGTAGCCAGGTCCGTCACCACCACCCCACCGACCCGACACTCGAGGAGCTCCTGCGCCGGAAAGGCACGGCGCCGATCGTCCATGGCCACGACGATCTCGAGGATGCGGGCCGACTTGCAAAGCTCGAGCAGAGTCCCCGTCGGCTTGAGGACCCGCTGCTCCGGCACGCGCAGGCTCTCCCCTGCCGGGCGCACGTAGCCTGCGAGCAGGAACCCACGCTGATCAGCGCGACGCCGCAGCTGCGAGACCACCTGGGCCCGCGTGCCGGTCCCATACACCAGCACGCGCCGCCGGAGCGGGGCTTCATCGACCAGCCGGCTGAACCCAAGACGCAGCGCGACAACGACCGTCGCTGCGCTTGCCGACGCCAGCGCCAGCATGTGGCGCCCGATCGAGAAGGCGGGAAATAGCCGAAAGAATAGCGGGGTCACCACGATACCCGCTGTCACCGCGAGCAGCACGCGGGCAAAGATACCGAGGCCGCGCGCGCGCTGGCGGCTGCTGTAGAGACCGAAGGCGAGCAAAGAGATCGCCATGACGGCGCCGAAAAACAGCGCCCGTGGCCACAGTGGCCTGTGGGGCTCCTCCAGGATGGCCAGCCCGACGCCCACGAGCCGCAGCCACCCCACCGCCAGCAGCACCGTGCCGAAGATCGCCGTCTCCAACACGGCGAGCAACACCCTCGACAAGGCAACCGGCTGACCGAGTAACCGAATTCGCATTTTTTTGGCGCGACACTCCCGCGCTGGCGCCGCGGCTACACGGCACCACGATTCGAACGGTTTGTGATTTACATTCGATCAGCGGCCACTCCGGACCCGCTGATCTCCCCTTGCTTTATGTCGAACGAAGGATTCGCATCATTGTCATTCGTCGAACTCCCCAGCGAGCGTTCCGTGCATCGAACAGCGGCCACGTAAGGCGAGAAGCCGCGTCCTGCACTCCCCCAGCGCCTACCGCACCGCAGACGCCACGCGCGAAGTAAATTTTACCGCCATTATTCCCCTTATGTCTGCAGGGCGCGCGCATTTCTTGCGTGGTGCTGCGTAACTCAGTTCCTCCTGGCAACTGGACATTTGACATAAAGACTAAATGCCACCATCGATCTTTCTCACCCGCGGGTTCCTGCTCCTGCGCTCAGCGCGCTTCGCGCTCGGCCTCCGCATCCACGCGCACGCCGGACTGGCGGCGGCACGGTCTAGCGTAAGCACGGCGGTATGCACCGGAGCAAGGAGCACTCGCGAATCCCATTCAGGTCTTTGCCTGCACGACAAGGTTCACTGTACCCGGATCGCCTTGCAGGAATGTGACCATTCGCGGGCAACGCGACGAGATGGTGAGCTGGTGAAACGCAGTGAGCCACCCGGCTGTTTCGGACACCGGTTTCGCGCCCGAGCTCTACGGCCGGCCATCGACATCGCCCGCTGCGAACACGTGCTTGATGTCGTAGAGCGCGTGATTGTGCCCGCACGGCGCGCGAACGGTTTGCGCGCCGAGCTCGCGGAGCACCCGACGCGCCAGCGGGCCGAGCGTTGCCTCGTCTACCGCATTGAGATCGCACTACAATCACGCGGATGAACGTTCAAACCCGCTGGATAGGAGCTTCACAGAATGTCAACAACGCGCGCTCTACCTGCCGCTGTTGCTCTCATGCTGCTCTTTGCAGTCCGGCAGCCACTGAGCGCATCGCAGCCTGAGATCATCGGCCCCGGCTGCACAACCGCCTTTTTCATCGACAAGGACTGCTCCGGATACGGAGTCGGGGTCAAATCGAGCGGTGACTACCCGCTCAGCCAGGGACACCCGGTGGGAACGCCCGGCTGGTATACGACCGGCGATAAGCCCGATGCCGATGACGAAGACCCGGCCGTCAATACGACGGCGCAGTGGCAGGCGAAGTGGGGCACTGACAATGCGGCGATGGTTCGCTTTCTGAGCACACGGAAGAACTTCAGCAACACGAGGCGCATCTTCTACCTGTCGCAGGCCGGAAGTGACCCGAGCGCGAGGATCAACGATCCGCACCGACCATTCCGCACGCTGGCACCGATTCTGACGGCGCTACAGGAT
>JASHTN010000054.1 GCA_030040525.1 Gammaproteobacteria bacterium
CGGCCGGCTGCCCTGCCGGCGTGCCGGCGTGCGCCTCGCCGGCCGCGGCCGCCTCTGCCTCGCGCTGCCGGCTCGCCGCGAGCGATGCGGCCATCTGCGCGCGCTGATTCGTCAGCTCGGCCGCGCTCGCCGCGGCGTTCGCCTGCGCTTTGTCGAGCCAGCGTCCCTTGCGGACGAGCGCCAGGTACTGGCGCACCTTGCCCACCAGCCCCTTGACTCCGGCAAGCGGGTCCGCCTCCACGGAGGCAGTCGCCGGGCGGCTCTTCTCGGCGGTCTCATGCTCCTGCTGCATGACCTGGATACGCTGATGCACGTTGCCGCCGGCCTGGAGCAGCGCATCGCTCGCCTGGGTGAGCTCGTCCTGATCGAGCTCCTGCTGCGCCTGCGCCAGATCGAGCTGATCCTGGATCGCGGCCTTCTGGGGGCTCGGCGCCTTCGCGAGCGCGTCCGTGAGCGCCTTGATCCGCGCGCCGTCGTTGTCGAGCCGGTGCTGCGCGGCGTTCGCCTGCTCCTGGATCTGCTCGGCCTGTGGGCTCAGGACCGGCGGGTGCGCTTCCAGGTGGCGGAGCGCGCCGGCGAACGCGAGGTCGAGCTCGCGGTCGGCGAGCTGCACCGCGCTCTGCGCGAGCGGCACCTCCTCGGGCGTCGTCGCGTGTGAGGCGAGGCGCTGCGCCGCCAGGAGCGTCTTCTGATCGATGACCGGCAGCGCATTGGTCGCCGCCGGCGGCGCGGCCGCCGTGCTGCTGAGGGCTGCCACCGGCGTCAGGTCGGGTTGGCGGGTGCGCCACAGGCCGTAGCCGGTGCCGGCGAGCAGCGCCAGCAGGACCAGGGCGCCGATCTTCTGCAACAGGCTCATCGGTCAGTCACGGTTGCGGCAGCCAAGGGTCGCTATGATGCCACGGCGCGAGGTTGCCACGCCGCGCGCCGTTCGGGCCGCGGTGCGGGCGCAGAGGCGGGGCGCGCGGCGCAGAGCTTCCGCAGCTGCGCCGCAGCGCGAGCCCGCTCGAGGGGCGAGCCGCGCTCAGTACGCGAAGTACGGGCCTGTGCCGCCCGGGGTGCTGGCGCCGGCGATCGCCGTGAACACATTCCGCCCGTAGAAGAACGCCAGGCCGAAGTCGAAGGACTGCGTGTTCGAGTTGGGAGCGGCGATATCGGGGAATGCCGTGGCCGTCGGGTTGTCGGTCACGAGCTCGACCGCGTTGCCGACGTCGAACCCGGTCGTAATGCTCGCGTCGTTGGTACCGGTGAGCTGCACGGACAGACTCTCGGTCGAGGTCGGGCAGAAGAATCCCGGCGCGACCGTGTTCGCGCCGCACGTCAGGATCGAGCTGTCGACGAAGTAGTCGGCGTCCGAGCCGCTGTCGAGGAAGCTCTCGGGGTAGCTCGTGCCGTTGAAGCTGGCGCTGATCTCACCGCTCGACGGGTCGGAGCTGAGCACCGTCGCACTGCCCAGGCCGTTGTTGGTCTCGGTGCCGATGCCGAACACCAGCGCCCCGGTTGCCGACGCCGCGCCGCTGTCGGCCACCGGCGGCAGCTCGACGATCACGCCGTTGTTGTCGGCGGAGAAGAAGGCGACCGGGTTCGACACCTGCAGGCTGGTCGGCTGCGTCACCGGGTTGCAGCTCGCGGCGTTCGAGGCGCAGGTGTAGTAGGTGCCCGGCACCGGCGCCTGCGCGCAGGCGTCGCCGCAGTCCGGCACGAACGGCCCCACGCCGAGGATGCCATTGGCGCCGAAGCTCGCCACCGTGTCCTCCTCGGTGGGTACGGCGCTCGAGCAGGTGGCCGGCACGTTCGGGAACGCGGGATCGCCGATCATGTGGATCGGAATGCTGCTCGCGGTCTCACTGGAGATCGTGACATCGGCGGTGCGCACCGACCCCCAGCTGTAGCCGATGGCGAAGCTCACGCACTCGGCAACCGGCAGCGCGCCGGCCATCTGCTGCGGCAAAGTAGCCGCGAAGTTCGCCGCCAGCGCACCGTAGATCAGGCGCAGTCCGTAGGAGCCGGTGTCGACCGCGATGTCGGAGATGGTCTCGCAGTTGGTCGTGCTGCCGGGCTGGCAGACCGTGACGGTCACGAAGGCGGTGTTGACGTCGGGCATCGGCAGGGTCGCGGGGCCCCCGTCGACCTCGAGCGTCACGACATTCGGCCCCGGGCCGGCGATCACCTGAGTCGTGGACGTCGTGGTGGTGGTTCCGAGGCTGCTGCTGCTTCCGCCGCCACAGGCAGCGAGAAGGAGCAGCGGGATCAGTGCAGAGGCTGCGACCTTACGCACGGCTTGTCCTCGCTGACAGCTTCAGTTGAGGTTACTCAGCGAAAAGCCCGGCGGCACCAGCGCCGGGTCCCAGGCGCGACCCGAGAAGGCACGCATGTGGCCGCTCGATTCCACGACCACGCCCGGCAGCCGGATCGACAGGTGGCGCCGGCCGGTCGGGTGGGTCTCCTGCACGGCGTGCGCGTACTGCGCGTAGTAGGTGCCGAGCAGCTGGCGCAGATCCGGGATGAACGGTCCCCGCCAGGTAAAGGCGAACACGGCCCCGTCCGGCGTCAGATACTCACGCACTCGGGTGCCCGCGGGGGTGGTGATCTCGTGGACGGTCAGCCCTGCCAGCGTCGTGACCTGCACCCGTCCTTCGAGTCTGGCGCGGTCGGTCTCGATGGAGGCGACGCCGCCCCCCAAAGTGGCGAACGCCGGGGCGGCAGTCAGCGTGAGCGCGAGCAGCGCGAGCCAGGCGCCGGGCGAGCGAATCAACGAACGGGTGGGGAAGGGCATCTTGCCTCTCCATCCACGCGCCAGGCGCGTGGCCAAGGTCCGTGGCGGCATTGTGCCTCAAGCGCGCCAAGTCTGCGCTGCGACCGCTGCCGCGGCTGTCGTGCGCTCGCGACGGCAGAAAGTAAGTTAACCGGGCGCACCTCCACGAAGCGCATAGCGTTCCAGCGCCCCATCGGTTGACCGGCCGTTCAGCCTGGGTTCAGCGAAATCCCTTGTGGCGCGATTCGGCTATCCGCTAGCATTCGCCCCCCCAAATCGGAGCGGTAGTTCAGCTGGTTAGAATACCGGCCTGTCACGCCGGGGGTCGCGGGTTCGAGTCCCGTCCGCTCCGCCACTTCCCGTGCCGTAAACCAGCAGCCCGCACAAGATGCTTCAGAAGATCGGCGACGCCCTGAAGGGCAAAGAAGGCAGCGCCAAGCGCAAGTGGATGACCTATCTGTTCGTGGGCATCCTCTCGATCGTGTTCGCCGCCTGGGGTGCATATGGGATCGTGAACCTCAATGTCGGTGGCACGAGCTACGCCGCCGAGGCCAACGGCACCAAGATCTCCCTCGAGGAAGCCCGCAGCGCCTGGCTGCGCGAGCAGTCGCAGTGGCAGCAGCGTCTCGGCGGCGCGGACCTCCCCGTGCCGCTGCGCGAGCAGCTGCAGAACGAGGTGCTGGAAGGCCTGATCCGCAGCGCGCTGCTCGCGCAACGCACCCACGATCTCGGCTACCGCGTGAGTCACGCGGATCTGCTCGAGACGATCGAGTCCGAGCCGGCTTTTCAGGTCGGCGGCCAGTATTCCGCGCAGGCGGCTGAGGCCGCGCTCGCCCAGGCGGGCATCTCGCTCGATCAGTTCCAGAGCGAGCTGAGCAGCGACCTGCGCCGCTCGCAGCTGGAGAACGGCATCCGCGCCACCGAGTTCCTCACCCCGACCGAGCTCAAGCGCCTCGAGGGCCTCGAGCACGAGGAGCGCGAGGTTCGCTACCTCATCCTGCCCGACGACAAGTTCCCGGTGGCGCCTCCCGACGACGCGGCAGTCGCGGCCTACTACAAGGCGCATCAGGCGCAATTCCTCACCACCGAGTCGGTGCACCTCGAGTACGCCGAGCTGCTGCTCTCGGCGCTCGAGGCGCAGGTGAGCGTGTCGGATGCCGACCTGCAGGCGCAGTACGACAAGGAAAAGAGCCGCCTCGTGACTCCCGAGCGGCGCCGCGCCCGGCACATTCTCATCACCGGCTCGAACGAGGCGGCGGCGCTCAAGACGGCCGAGGACGTGCTCGCGCAGGCGCAGGCCGGCAAGGACTTCTCGGAGCTGGCACGCAGGTACTCGCAGGATCCGGGCTCGGCGCGCAACGGCGGCGATCTCGGCTGGGCCGATCGCAGCGGCTTCCCGGCGTCTTTCGCGGATGTGCTCTTCAGCATGAAAGCCGGCGAGATCCGCGGACCCATCAAGACGCAGTTCGGCTACCACATCATCCGCCTCGACGCGGTCCAGCCGGCCGGGGGCAAGAGCTTCGAGGAAGCGCGCGCGCAGCTCGATTCCGACGTGCGACGCGACCGCGCCACCGATCGCTTCGGCGACATTCAGGAGCAGCTGCAGTCGAAGCTCTCCGAGCCGAACGCCGAC
>JASHTN010000055.1 GCA_030040525.1 Gammaproteobacteria bacterium
TCTCCCTGGGAGCTCGACTCCCCTGAAGGGCCCACGAAGACTACGTGGTTGATAGGCTGGGTGTGTACGGCCAGTAATGGCTTCAGCTAACCAGTACTAATTGCCCGTGAGGCTTGACCATATAACCTCAAGTGGTCTGTCCACGAGAGGACTGATGCCGATGGAGCGATTCCATCGTGAACGCGACAGGCGTCGAAGCAGAAACTCAACCGGATTGGAGGCGCATGAAGCTGAGGCCGCGAGGCCTCAGCTTCATGAACCTCGAGCAGTTTGCCTGGCGGCCATAGCGAGTGGGAACCACCCGATCCCATTCCGAACTCGGAAGTGAAAACGCTCTGCGCCGATGGTAGTGTGCCTTTCAGGCATGCAAGAGTAGGTCACCGCCAGGCTTCGAATGAAAGGCCCCTGAGGTCGCAAGACTTCAGGGGCTTTTTCCTTTCCGGCCGCGCGAGGTGCATTCCGGCTCGGCGGCAGCCGGCATACGCTCTGAGCATTTCATTTTGATGAGGTGGCAAGAGCGCGGGTAAGATGCCAATAGGCCGCTCGGCCGGACGCAGCTTCCGCATCCCCGCCATGCCCGACATCTCCCCAATCCCCGCCCTGCCCGAAGAGCTCTGCCAGCTTCCCGCCGTGCGCGCCGCTGCGCCTCCGTGGGATGCGCGTCTGGCGCGCCGGCTGGTCGCGCCCCTGAAGCGCAGCCGCATCACACCCAACCATCTGACTACTCTGCGCCTGGCGTCCGGGATTGCCGCCGCCTGGGCATTCGCCCGGGGCGGCTACGGCTGGATGAATCTCGGCGCACTGCTGCTGGTGATGTCGAATTTTCTCGACCACACCGACGGTGAGCTGGCGCGCGTCAGCGGCAAGAGCAGCCGGATCGGACACTGGTACGACCTGGCGAGCGACGCCGTGGTTACGACGCTGCTGTTCACGGCCATCGGCGTGGGAGTGAGTGCGAGGTCTCCCCGCGTGCTGCAGGTCTCCCCGCTTGCGCTCGGGTCGGTAGCCGGCGTCGCGATCGCGCTGATCTTCTTCCTTCGCGCGCGCATCGAGGCGCTGGCCGGCAAGGCCGCAAGCAAGCAGGCCTCGATGGCCGGCTTCGAGACGGAGGACGTGCTGTATCTGCTGCCGCTCGTGACCTTGTGCAACGCCACGACGCCGTTGCTGATAGCGGCCGCGAGCGGCGCGCCGCTGTTTGCCGCCTGGGTGGCGCTCGACTACCGGCGCGTACTGCGCGGGTATTCCGGATGACGGATGCAATCGCCGCCCGTCTGGGCGGCTTCGATTCGGCGGCGCTGCGGCGCGAGTTCGTGTCGCAGGGAGCCTTCGTGTTTCTCCCGGACTTTCTCACCCCCGAGCTGACCGCCCCGCTGGTCGCCGCGGTGGCGGCTGCCGGGCGCTCGGTCAATCGCAATTATCTGCCGGGTCACAAGCAGGGAGGCAGTGTCAGCCGCCATGCGATCGACGAGGCGGCCCCCGTCATCGCCAGCCTGTACCGCTCGCCGGCGCTGATCGAATGGCTGGGACGGCTGGCGGGGGAGCGATTGCAGATGTCGCCCGACGACGATCCGCATGCTTATGCGCTGTATTTCTACACGCGGGCCGGCGACCACATCGGCTGGCACTATGACACCTCCTATTACGCCGGGCGTCGCTACACGCTGCTGATCGGCCTAATCGAGGAGTCATCGTGCCGCCTGGACTACCAGTTGCACACCCGCGACCAGGCGAGGAGCACCGTTGCGGGCTCGCTGCAAATTCCTCCGGGAGGCCTGGTGTTTTTCGACGGCGATGCGCTGCGTCACCGTATCACGCCGCTCGGCGCGGGCGAGAGGCGCGTCTCGCTGACTTTCGAATACCTCACAGACCCGCGAATGCACGGCTGGTGGCGCTTCGTGTCGGACATGAAGGACTCGCTGGCCTACTTCGGATTTCGTCAGGTATTCCGGCGCCGCGCGCCGCGTCGCGCGCCGCGCTGCGGCGCATGAGCCGCACGGCGATCTCGCTGCTGGCGGCGGGCGTGCTGCTGTTCGTCGGCGTGCTCGTGTCGCAGGGACTCGCGGCAGTGCTCGCGACCCTGGCGCTCGCAGGATGGGGTCTGATAGCAGTCGCGCTGTTTCATCTGCTGCCGCTCGTGCTCGATGCCGCAGCGATCCGCGTATTGCTCGCCGGCGGCGCGCGACGCGCCCGGATGTGGGATGCGCTGCTGGCGCGCTGGATCGGCGAGTCCGTCAACAGCCTGATGCCGGCGGGCCAGATCGGCGGGCCGCTGCTGATGATCCGGCAATTGAGTCAACGTGGCACGCCTGCCGCGGACGCCGCGGCGGCCATCACGGTCAGCACCACTTTCCAGATCTTCGCGCAAATCGTCTTCGCCCTGATGGGCGTGGCAGCGCTCTCGTGGCGTGTGCGGCATGCCGCGCGAGGCAGCGCCGCGGCGCTGCCCGCGCTGGTCGCGAGCGGCGTGCTCGCGTTGCTGTTCGCGGTGTTCTATCTGCTGCAGCGGCGGGGTCTGCTCGGCAGGACGATGCGTCTGGCGCTGCGCTTTGCGGGCGAACGGGATTGGTCGCGAATGCTGGACCGCGCCGACGCGATCGACATGTCGGTGCAGAGCATGCACGGCCGCAGGCCGCAGGTGGCGGCGAGCTTCGCGCTGAGCCTGCTCGGCTGGATCGCCGGCACGGGCGAGGTGTGGTTGATCCTGCGACTGCTGGGCTCGAGGGTCGGCTGGGCCGACGCACTGATGCTCGAGAGCCTCGGACAGGCCATTCGGGGGGCGGCGTTCGCCATACCGGGGTCGCTGGGTGTGCAGGAGGGCGGCTATCTGCTGCTGGCGCCGCTGGCGGGCCTGAGCCCCGATGTGGCGCTGGCGCTGTCGCTGGCGAAGCGCGCGCGCGAGCTGCTGTTGGCGGTACCGGGCCTGGTCTGTCTGCACCTGTCCGGACGGGCGCTGCGGCGCCGCGCCGCCTGCGCTGCCGCGAGAGAGTGACTCACCCGCCGGCGGGCCGGGCGGTGCGCTTGCGGCAGCACACGGCGGCGTGCGATTTTGTATCATTTACAGCCTCGCATTTTCGCCAGGTTTTCATGCGCGCCATCGTGCTCGCCGCCGGCGGCGGGTTGCGCCTGCAACAACCGCCGCAACTGCAGCTGCCGAAGTGCCTGCTGCAATTCGGCGGCCGCAGCCTGCTCGAGCGGCACCTGCAGCTGCTGCGAGCTGCCGGTGTGCAGGAGGTCGTACTGGCGCTTGGCTTCCGCCACGAGCAGGTCGAGGCGGAGTTGGAGCGTCTGCGCTGGCAGCCGCGGCCCGCAATAGTGCTGAATGCACGCTTCGAGCTCGGCAGCGTGCTGACGTTGCACACTGTCGCGGACGCCATGACGCGCGGCGGCGATGTGCTGCTGATGGATGCCGACGTGCTCTATCACGAACGCATCATGACGGCACTGGTTGCCGGCTGCCGGCCGGTCAACCGCGTGCTGATCGACCGAGAGTTCGAAGCCGGGGACGAGCCGGTCAAGCTGTGCGTCCGGGATGGCGTTCCGGTCGACCTGCGCAAGCAGCTTGCCGGCGATCTGCAGTGCGACACGGTCGGTGAGTCGGTGGGGTTCTTCCGCTTCGACGAACCCGCCGCGCGCCGGCTGGCCGCCATCGTGGCCGGCTACGTCGCGGGCGGACGCGCGCACCTGCCGCACGAAGAGGCGATACGCGATCTGCTGCGGGAAGCGAGTCACAGCTTCGAAGTCGCCGACATCACGGGAGCGCCCTGGATCGAGATCGACTTTCCCACCGACGTGGAGCGCGCGGCACGCGAGATATTTCCGCAACTGTGACGACCGTCAGGAACCCAGCCATGCAAAATCGGCCCGAAACCCACGCTGTGCGCGGCCGCGGGCGACCGTCCGCGAGCGGCGTGCCCAGCCGCAGCGGCAAGCTGCGCGGCATGTTGCAGAGCGAGCGCCTCGAGTTCCTGATGGAGGCGCACAACGGCCTGTCGGCACGCATCGTGCGCGAGGCCGGCTTCGGCGGCATCTGGGCGTCCGGCCTGGCGATTGCCGCGCAGTTCGGCGTGCGCGACAACAACGAGGTGAGCTGGACACAGATCGTGGACATGCTCGAGTTCATGGTCGACGCGAGCGATCTGCCCATCCTGCTGGACGGCGATACCGGCTACGGAAACTTCAACAACCTGCGCCGTCTGGTACGCAAGCTCGAGCAGCGGGGTGTGGCCGGCGTGTGTATCGAGGACAAGCAGTTTCCGAAGACCAACAGCTTTCTGAACGGCGAGCGCCAGCCGCTCGCCCCGATCGGCGAGTTTGCCGGCAAGATAGCCGCCGGCAAGGACACCCAGCGGGATGCCGATTTCTGCATC
>JASHTN010000056.1 GCA_030040525.1 Gammaproteobacteria bacterium
GGCGGGCCTCGACCCGGCCGAGGTCGCGGGCCGCCCCCTCCTGGCGCGTATCGCCATTGTCATGCCGATCTATCATGAGGACCCGGACCGGGTCGGGGCGGGCCTCGAGATCGTCTGGTCCTCGCTCGGGCAGCAGGCGGAGCAGGCGGCGTTCGACCTCTTCATCCTCTCCGACAGCTACGATCCGGACGTCGCCCTGGCCGAAGAGGCGATGTACCAGCGCCTGGTCGCGCGCCACAAGGCGGTCGGCCGCGTGTTCTACCGGCGGCGCACCGATCGCAGCGAGCACAAGGCCGGCAACATCGCCGACTTCGTGCGCCGCTTCGGCTACGGCTATGAGTGCATGATCGTGCTGGACGCCGACAGCATCATGACGGGCGAGGCGCTCGTGACGCTCGCCCGGCTCATGGAGGCACACCCCGAAATCGGCATCCTGCAGTCGCTGCCGCTGCCGGTCGGACGCGAGACGCTGTTTGCGCGTCTGATCCAATTCGGCGCGCGGCTGCAGAGCCCGATGCTCGCCACCGGGCTCGCCTTCTGGCAGCTCGGGGAGAGCAACTACTGGGGACACAACGCGATCGTGCGGCTGCGGCCGTTTGCGCGCTACTGCGGGCTGCCGCAGCTCTCGGGGCGGCCGCCGTTCGGCGGCGCGATTCTCAGTCACGATTTCGTCGAAGCCGCGTTCATGCGCCGTGCCGGTTACGAGGTGCGCCAGCTTCCCGATCTCATCGGCAGCTGGGAGGAGGTGCCGGCCAACGTCATCGACTATGCCGCGCGCGACCGCCGCTGGACCCAGGGCAACCTGCAGCACGCACGCGTGCTGCACTTCCCCGGGCTGCACCCGCTCAGCCGGATTCACTTCGTGACGGGCATCCTCGCCTACGTCAGCTCGCCGATGTGGCTGGCGCTGCTGCTGATCTCCTCGGTGCTGAGCGCCATCGAGGCGGCGAAGCTGCCGCAGTACTTCCTGCCGGGGCTGCACAGCCTGCCGCACTGGCCGCAGATCCGCACCGGCGAGGCGATGCTGCTGTTCATGTTGACACTGGTCGTGCTGCTGCTGCCGAAGGTGCTCGGCGCGTACCTCGCGCTGCGCGACCGGCAGCTGCGGCGTGCGTTCGGCGGCGCGGGACGGCTCACCGCGAGCCTGCTGGTCGAACAGCTCTTCAGCATGCTGCTGGCGCCGTCGATGATGCTGTTCCACTCGGCGTTCGTGGCGCAGACCCTGCTGGGAAGGACCGTGAGCTGGAACGCCCAGGTGCGCGGCGACCGGGGCGTGACGTTGCGCGAGGCGTTCCGCCGTCAGACCTGGCAGCTGCTCTTCGGAGTCGCCTGGGCCGTGATCATGCTGCGCGTGGCGCCGCAGTTCTTCTGGTGGCTGACGCCGGTGCTCGCCGGGCTGGTGCTGGGCGTATGGCTCACCGTGTGGACGAGCCACGTCAGTGCCGGACGGCTGGCGCGGCGCTGGGGGTTGCTGCTGACGCCCGAGGAGACGGCGCCGCCGCCCGAGCTCGCGGCGCTCAGCGTCACGGGATGCGAAGCCGCAGCGCTAGCTGGCGAGCACCTCGCGCGCAGCGCGTAGGCCGCTTTGCAACGCGCCGGTGACGGTGCCGGCTTCACCGCCGGTGTCGGTGGCCTCGCCCGCGAAGAACAGGGTGTCCTCGAGCGGCTGCGCGAGCGCGGCACGCGCCGCGCTCCCGCCCAGCGCGACGTAGCTGTAGGCACCGCGGGCGAACGGATCGCGCTGCCAGTCATGGTAGTACCACCCCTCGAGCTGCGCCGCCACGTCGACGCCGCTGCCGAACAGCGTTTGCAGGCTTTCGACGGCGAGCCGGGCGAGGTCCTCTGGCGGGTGTCCGGCCGCGAGGCGCGGGACGCGCGGCCCGCCGGCCCAGGCGACCAGCAGCGGCGCGTGCTCCGGCGCAGGCGTCCAGAACGTCGGGATCCCGCTGTGCGGTGAGTGCAGGAAGGAGGCCCCGGCGTAGCGGCCCGCGTGCAGGCACTCCCAGAACTCGGTGCGGAAGCGCAGCAGCACCTTGATGACCGGACCCGCCGCCAGACCCTCGAGCGCGCTGCGTTTCGCCTCGAGTGGCGGCGTGAAACGCACCGCCGCCGGCTGGGCCTTGAGTACGCCGAGCGGCAGCGTAACGAGCGCGCAGCGCGCGCGGAACTCGAACGGCGCGCCGGCGCGCTCGCCGGCAAGCGCGACGGAACGCGGCGACCAGCGCACCTCGCGGACCACCGACTCGAGGTGCAGCCCGTGCGCGCCGCCCGGCCGCGCCGCCGGGTCGAACGAGGCGAGCAGCGCCTCGATCAGCGCCGCGTAGCCGTCCCGCGGGCGCGATTGCGGCCCCGTGCCGAGGACATCGCCCAGCCACTCCTCGACGATGGCCCGCGCGCTGGCGTGGGCGGTGTCGGCGGCGTCGAAGCCTTCGGCCATGCGTCGCGCGCGCTGCCGCTCGTCCGCGCTCAGCGTCGCCGCCAGGTGGCGCTCGAGGAACTCATCGAAGGACATGTCGTGCTGCGCGAGCACGCTGCCCGCCGCGGCCAGCGCCTGGCGCAGCCTGGGAAAGAGGTCCGGGCGCCGCTCGAGTTCGCCCTGATGCACCGTCAGATGCAGGTCCGCCGCATCGACCACGGTGGCGCCGGCCGCGGCGAGCAGGTTCCGGGTGATGACTGCATGCCCGTGGATGAATTCCGCGCCCAGCTCGACGGGCACCGCCAGACCCGGCTCGCGGCGGGTCCAGATGCGACCGCCGGCGCGCGCCCGCGCCTCGAGCAGCAGCACGCTTGCGCCCGAGCGCGCCAGCTCCGCGCCTGCCATCAGGCCGGCGGCGCCCGCGCCGAGCACGACGACATCGAAGGAGGCTGCGGGGGCCACCGCGGCTTCAGTGCGCCATGCGCGCCGCGCTCTCCAGGCGCGATTGCTCCTGGGTGCCGCCGAGGCTGGCGAGAAAGCGCGAGCGCCAGGCGCCGGCATCGTTGGCGCGCAGCGCCTGCAGCAGCTTCGCGTGGCGCGCGCGGCGCTCCTCGCGCGGCATGTCGAGCGCCTGCTCGAGTGCGCGGCCGATGCCGCGCGTGTCGTAGGGATTGACGAGCAGCGCGTCGGTGAGCTCGTTGGCGGCGCCGGCGCG
>JASHTN010000057.1 GCA_030040525.1 Gammaproteobacteria bacterium
CTCGAGCTGCTGCAGCTCGCGGAGCGCCGTGCCCCGCCCGGTGAAGCCTTCCGCGGACTCCGGGCGCAGCCGCAACGCGACGTCGAAGGACTCCAGCGCTTCCTTGAAGCGCCGCAGTTTCAGCAGCGCGTTGCCGCGGTTGCAGTGGAAGGTCGCATTGAGCGGCTCGAGGGCCAGCGCCTGATCCTGGCAGGCGAGCGCCTGCTCGGCCCGCGCGAGCCGCAGCAGCGCATTGCCGCGGTTCGACAGCGGTTCGGCGAAGGCTGGGTTCAGCTGCACGGCGCGGTCGTAGCTGGCGACTGCCTCCTCCAGGCGGTGCTCTTCGACGAGCTCGATGCCGAGGTTGTTGTGCGCGATCGCGTAACGGCCGTCGAGCTCGATGGCGCGCCGGTAGCAGTCGATCGCCGCGGCGTGCTCGCCCAGACCGGCGAGCGCCCGGCCGAGGTTGTTATGCGCACGCGCATGCCGCGGCTCGAGCTCGATCGCGGTGCGGAAGCTCGCCGCGGCGCCGCCGAGCTCGCCCGAGGCAAACAGCGCATCGCCGAGTCGGCGATGCCAGCCGGCCTCCTGCGGCCGCAGCTTGGTGACGCGCCGCAGCTGCTCGGCGGCGTGCAGGTACTCGCGCTGCGACGAATATATCTCGGCGAGCAGACCGTACGCCTCGATCTGCTCGGGGGAAGCAGCGATGACAGCGGCGCACAGCCGCTCCGCCTCCACGCGGTTGCCGCGCCGCCAGTGGGCAACCGCCTGCGCGATCACCTTCGGCACGCGTCCGATCGTTCGGCGTCGCAGCTCTCCTGCGCTTCGACTCATCCGGCTTTGTGCCGACACGGCACCAGAGCTGAGAAGGGCCAACAGCATAGGGAGCGATTACTACAGTTTTGCGACCGGAAAAATCCCGCGGCGCAACGCTAATAATTCCTGCCGAGCGTCGCGGTGGCCAGGAACTGCCTGGCGTGCGCGATCTCCGGCCGGGTGGAGTGAGCCCCGTCGCCGGTCGATTTCAGCAGCGCCGCGAAGTAGCGCCTGGCAGCCGCAGAATCGCCGGCGGCCTCGGCGGCCCGGCCGGCATTGTAGAGTCCGTTGAATCGGTTCGGGCTGAGCTTGAGCGAGCGTTGATACTCGACCAGCGCGTCCCTCGGCCGGTTCGCCTCGAGCAGCATGTCGCCGAGCATCTCGCGCGCCGGGATGTCGACCTCCCCCTGCCCGACACGATCCTGCAGGTCCGCGCTCGCGCGCATGCGCTCGAGGGCGTCGGCAAGCCGGCCAGCGGCGAATGCCACCCAGGCCAGCATCTCCCCGCGCTCGAGCTTCGCACCGGTGCTTGCGGCGAAATAGGCGTGACGCCCCTTGCGCACTTCATCCATGAGGGTGTCGTACGCGAATAAGTCGTGTCGGGCCTCCGCGGCGCGATGCAGATGGCCGGCGGCGAGGGCACGAGCCCAGTAGAGCTGTGTCTGAGTTTCCGGAGGCGCACCGGCAATGGGTTCGAGCTTCAGCGTCCCGCTCCAGTCCCGCGTCTCGAGCTCGACGAACATGGGCAGCTTGACGCGGTAGTAGGGAAACATTCCCGTCATGTAATCACCGCCCGTCATGCCGGGCATGGACTCGTAGTGCGCGAGAGCCGAGTTCGATGCTGCGACCACGGAGCGCGCTTCGCCTTCCTGTCCGCTCTGCAGGTAGGCGTAGACCAGGAAATCGTCCGAGTGAAACTGATCCATCCAGCCACTCTCGTGACGCGCCTCGGCCGCCCGCGATGCCTCCACCGAGCCGGTGTTCGCGGCAATGTCCTCCTGCCACAGGCCAAGCCGCGCAAAGATGTGTCCAGGCATGTGCACCGCGTGCGGCCCGGCAGGCGCGATCCTGCCGTAGGCGCGGGCTGCCGCGAGCCCCTCGGGCGCAAGCGTCGGGTTGTCGCAGGCATGAATGATGTAGTGCACGAGGCCGGGGTGGTCCGGATACTTCGCCCACAGGGGCACGAGCACCGCCATGGCCTTGCGCTCGTGACTGAGACTGGTGTCGGAGGGCGCGATGGACGCGAGCAGCGAGAGTGCATAGAAGGCACCCGCGTCCACGTCGTCGGGATGCGCGGCGTAGAGCTGCCCCAGCGCCGCTGAATACGCGTCGATGCGCGTCTGATAGTCGCCAGGCCCGGGCTGGAAGAACCTGGCCAAAGCGTCGATATAGGCGCGCTCGCGGGCGGTCCCTGCGGCGTGTTTGCGGGCGGCCTCGATCTGCTGCCAGCCGGCGGCCATGGTGGCCTCATCCGGTCGGTCCCAGATCTGGTGGAACATGCTCAGGGCGATTCCCCAGTGTGCCATGGAGCATCCGGGGTCGCTCTTCAGGATGCGCTCGAATTGCGGCCGCGCTTCCGCGTACCAGAAGTCGTGCAGCAGGGCGACCCCGCGATTGAAGCCCGGCTGCACCGCCGGTGCGCAGGAGACGGGAAACGACACCGTGCCGAGACGCTCGCCCGCCTCGGCCGCTGCCAGCGGCGGCGACGCCGGGCCCGCAGAGCCGCACAATCCGAGCATCAGCGCCGCAATGATGGACAGCGTCAGTCGCGGTTTCATGGGTGTGCCCCGTAGTGCGCCGCGAGCCGTGTCGCGGTGAGCCTGAAGGCCGGCCCGCATGGCGGGCCGGCCTTCGCGCATCCTTCGCTGCTCTTACTTGAGGAGTGCCTCCTGCTCGGTCCGCGAGCCGAGCACCGTGCGGATCTTGGCGCGGTCGGCTTCGGACTTGTTGGCCGCATCGACCGACCCTTCCACCTCGGCGGACACCTTGTCAGCCCGGCTCCCCAGGTGATCGAGTGCCGCCCAGTTCTTGAACTCGGTCACCAGGTAGATGTCGGGATCGTTCGGCCCGCGCGGCTCGACCACGATCACGCGGTAGGAGGTGATGAGCCCGGCCTTCTTGGCCGCCTCCTGCGTCTTCTTGTAGACGGTCCGCAGCCAGTGCATGTAGTCGTCGAAATGACCGTCGACCGTGCGGATCGCGGCGACGTTGATCACCGGGCCGTCGTCCCAGTCACGGCCGTCCGCATAGGCCGTCGCCGAGAATGCCGTGAGACTGAGCAGCGCCGCTGCGGCGCAGATACCTTGAGTCATGCGCTTCATGAAAGACCCTCCACAGGCGGAGTTGATTTTGTTGGAGTGGTGCCGCGAGCCGCCGGAGCTGCCTCCGACCGGATCTGCGGCTGCGCGTACGGTACGCCGATCTCTCGCCACTGTCCCGGAGCGGCAGCCCGCCCGCGCGGCCGTGGACCGGTGCGCCTTGAGCTCGCGCTCCCGGGCTGGTATAAAGCCCGGCCCGGGAGCTGAGGCGGCCCGCGCTCTGCGGCTCCCAAGTTACTGATTCTTCTCAAGGTTGTTCGTATGTCCCGCGTCTGCGAGATCACCGGCAAGAAGCCGGCAGTCGGTAACCGCGTCTCCCATGCCAACAACAGGAAGCGCCGCCGCTTCCTGCCCAACCTGCACACGCAGAGGTTCTGGATGGAAGCCGAGAAGCGCTGGATCACGCTGCGCCTCACCACCAGCGGCATGCGCAGCGTCGAGAAGAAGGGGATCGACAAGGTGGTCGCCGAGCTGCGTGCCCGGGGCCACAGGATCTAGCGCGCGCCGCCGGACGCGGAGGACCCACGATGCGTGAGAAGATCAAGCTGCTGTCGACGGCCGGAACCGGCCACTTCTACGTGACCACCAAGAACAAGCGGCTGCACCCGGACAAGCTGGAAGTGCGCAAGTTCGATCCCGTCGCGCGCAAGCACGTCGCTTACAAAGAGGCGAAGATCAAGTAACCGCCGCACAGCGCCCGCGCGCTTGCCGGAGCTTCCCGAAGTCGAGACCACGCGGCGCGGGCTCGCGCCGCACGTGCGCGGGCGGCGCATCGTCGCGCTCGAGCTCTACGAGCGGCGGCTGCGCTGGCCGGTGCCGGCGGGGTTGCCGCGCATGCTGCGCGGCCAGCGCCTCGTGGCCGCCGGCCGGCGCGGCAAGTACCTGCTGCTCGAGCTCGAGAAAGGCACGCTGCTCGTGCATCTCGGCATGTCGGGGAATCTGCGCCTGACGCCGCGGCACTCCCCGCGCGCCCGGCACGATCATTTCGACCTGGTGCTCGATTCTGGGATCGCGCTGCGCTTCAACGATCCGCGCCGCTTCGGCAGCCTGCACTACACGCGCGGCGATCCGTGCGCGCACCCGCTGCTGAAGGATCTGGCTCCCGAGCCCTTCGCGCACCCCTTCGACGATCCGTACCTGTGGCGCGTCACGCGCCGCCGCCGCCTCGCCATCAAGCAGCTGCTCATGAACAGCCGCCTGGTGGTGGGTGTTGGCAACATCTAT
>JASHTN010000003.1 GCA_030040525.1 Gammaproteobacteria bacterium
AGGCCGACGCCGCGGATGACATAGCTCTGATCGCCGCGCGACACGCGTCCGCCCGCGGCGTTGGCGTTGTTGTTGTTGATCGCGTTGATGACATCCGTGATGCCGATTCCGTAGTGCACCAGCTGCTTCGGCTCGAGATCGAGCTGGTATTCGGTCGTGAAGCCGCCGAAGTTGGTGTCGTCGACCACGCCCGGAACCGACTTGAGCGCGGGAATCACGATCCAGCGCTGGATCTCGGACAGCTCGCGGAGGTTCTTGGTGTCGCTCTCGAGCGTGTAGCGATAGATCTCGCCCCCGGGGCCTGCGACCGGGTCGAGCGAGGGCGCGGCCCCCGCCGGCAGCGTCACCTGGCCGATGCGCTCGAGCAGCCGCTGCCGTACCCAGTAGTCCTCGTAGCCGTCACGGAACAGCACCGTGATCAGCGACAGGCCGAAGGTGCTCTCCGAGCGCATGAGCAGCAGGCCCGGCGTGCCGTTGATCTCGCGCTCGAGCGGCACGGTGATGAGCTGCTCGACCTCCTCTGCCGCGAGGCCCGGCATCTGCGTCGTCACCTGCGCAGACACGTCGCCGAGCTCCGGATATGCCTCGACGCTGAGCGTCTCCCAGGCGTAGAAGCCGAAGACGGCGAGCAGGATCGCAAGAACGATGACCGCGATGCGCCGCCGCAGGCAGAAATCGACGAAGGCATCAATCATTGAGCAGGATTCCGCCCCGGATCACCACCGGCTCCCCCGGCTGCACGCCCGCGGTCAGTGTCACCGAGCTGCCTTCGTTGAGCAGCGGCTCGACGTTGCGGCGCTCGAAGGTCCAGGGCGCCGTGGCGACGAACACGGTGGTGCGGTCGTTGTTCATGAGCAGCGCCGAGCTCGGCAGCACGACGCGGCGCAGCTTCGGTCCCTCGAGCGTCACCGTTGCGAACATGTTCGGCTTGAGCAGCACTTGCGGATTCTCGAAGAGGATGCGCGTCTTGTCGCGCCGCGTGTCCGGCTCGATCTGGTCCGTCACCGACAGCACCTTGCCGCGCAGCGTCTTGCCCGGATAGGCCTCGAGAGTCACCTGCGCATCCTGACCGGCCGCGACGTAGGCAACGTCCTTCTCGGCGACCCATGCGGTCACCCAGACGACCGACAGATCCTGGAGCGTCATCACCGACTGCGTGTCGTCGTTGATGGTCGCACCCGCAGCGATGGCGAGCTGCGTGATGCTGCCGGCGACCGGCGAGCGGATCGCGAGCAGCCGCGCCTCGCCGCGGGCCTGCTCGGATCCGCCCATGGCCTGCAGGCGCTCGCGCGAGCGCTCGTACTCGGCCGCCGCTTCGAGGTCGGCGTCCTTTGCCTGGTCGAGTGCACTCTGCGCCGCGGCGCCGATCTTCAGCTGGGCCTCCTGGTAGCTGAGGTTCTTGCGCGCCAGCAGCGCGGCGCTGCGCGCCTTGTCGTTGTCGGAGTACGCCTGGGCGAGGTCCGGAGAGTCGATGAGCGCCAGCAGCTCGCCGCGCTGCACGCGGCTGCCGACGTTGACGCGGACCGCGCGTACCCGGCCGGTGCCCGGAGGCAGGACATTGATCGTGCGCGTCGGGTCCGCCTCGACCACCCCGGGAGCGATAAGGACCGCGCTCTTCTCCTCCGCCGGAGCCGGCTCGACGCTCAGGCGCTGCCGCAGCGGTGAGCGCTCCGGGATGAAGATGCGGCTGCCCTGGTGCACCAGAGCCGGGGGCGCCTCGGCCGCCGGCCGCGGCAGCAAGAGGCCGAAGCCATGCGTGAAGAGCAACAGCAGCACGACCACGCCGGCGGCGATGCCGCCCCAGAAGAAGGCGCGGCCGCGCGGATTCGGCTCATGCTCGTGCGTGCCCTGGCTGTGCCCGTTCGCGCCCGGCGGCTGGTCGTGCGTTTCCATGGCGATCGCTCATTGCAAAAGGTGCTAAGTGTAGCCTTGTATTCGTGACAGGCCGTGGTGCGGGCCCGTGTCCGGCTGTCGTTGCGGCTCCCGCCCCCTGCTCCGGCCGCCGGATCCGCCCCGGCCGGCGGGCGGCGATTCTCGGCCCGCGCCGCCGCAAAAGTCAATACCATACCCCCCACCCTATACAGCTATCGGGGCGCGGAGGCGCTGTCGGGCAGGCGCGGCGCGCGCGACGCAGCTCAGCCGCCAGCAGCGCGCGTTTGCGCGAGCGTGCGCGCCAGGAGATTGCTGAGGCCGTAGACGCTGTCGATGTGCGGGGTGTCGGTGCGCGTCAGGCGGGCGAGCTCCACGACCGCTCCCAGCAGCGCCTCGAGCTCCGGGGTCCGTCCCGCCTCGACGTCCTGCAGCATGGAGGTCTTGTGCCTGCCGACCTTCTCCGCGCCTGCGATGCGCCGCTCGAGGTCGACGCGAAAGGTGATGCCGAGCTTGTGGGCGATCGCCTGCGCCTCGCCCATCATCGCCGCCGCAAGGGCGCGCGTGGCGGGAAACTGGCAGATATCCGCGAGCGTTGCGCGCGTCAGGGCACTGATCGGGTTGAAGGTGAGATTGCCCCAGAGTTTGAGCCAGATCTCGGCGCGGATGTCGGCGAGCACCGGCGCGCGCAGCCCGGCGCGCGTGAAGCATTGCGACACCCGCTGCACGCGCTCGCTGCTGCTGCCGTCGGGCTCCCCGACCGGGAAGCGGTCGCCTTCAATGTGGCGCACGACGCCGGGCGAGAGCAGCTCGGCGGCCGGGTACACCACGCAACCGATCACCCGCTCGGCGGGAATCAGCCGGCTGATGACCCCGCGCGGATCGACGCTGCGCACCAGGCTGCCGGCCAGCTCGCCGCCGTGCCGGTGGAAGTACCAGTAGGGGATGCCGTTCTGCATGGTGACCACGGCGGTGTCGGAGCGGAACAGGCGCGGCACCTGCTCGGCGACCGACTCCACCTGGTGGGCCTTGACGGCGAGAATCACCAGGTCCTGCGGACCGGCGGCGGCGTAGTCGTCGCTCGCCATGAGATCGCGCGCCACCTGCTCGGTGCCGTCCGCGAGATGCAGGCGGATCCCCTGGGTCCTGAGCGCGCTGAGGCTCGCGCCGCGCACCAGGCAGGTGACCGCCTCGCCCGCCAGCGCGAGGCGCGCGGCTACATAGCCGCCGATGGCGCCGCAGCCGACAATCGCGATCTTCACGCCTGCGCACCTCCCCGCCGGCCGCCCGCCGCGCGCAGCAGCCAAGCCCGCTGCGCCGCCCGCAGGCCCTTGCCGGGCACAGGCGGCGCGGCCTGTCAGGTTGTTTCAGGCGGCCGCGTGCTTACGCTTCGCGCCGGCAGCGCTCCCTGGCGGAGAGTACCAGATCGCGCAGGAAGCCCTTGTCGTACACCCGCAGCAGGTGTGCCTGGTTGCGCTCGATGTAGACGCTCACGCAGTCGTCGGGAGAGGCGACTCGCAGCAGCTCGCGCAGCGTGCCGACATCCCAGCGCCAGGGCAATTCGAGGTCGCTGAAGGCGCGGTTGTACGCCTCGAGCTCCGCGGCGAGGGAATCGCCTGCGGTCGCGCCGCGGTTGCTCTCACTGAGGACAGCTGCCATCGCGCAACTCCATCGATCCCATGCGGCGAGCCTAGCCGCGCACCTCCCAAAGGAAAAGTCAAAGCTTTCTATCCCGGTCATATGATTCAATGAATACCTTGATGCCCGCCCCCGGAGAAGCACCGCACAGGCTCGGCGCCCATGAAACACGTCACACTGAGGCAGCTGCGGGTGTTCGCCGCCGCCGCCCGCCATGGCAACTTCTCGCGCGCCGCCGAGGAGCTGCACCTGACTCAGCCGGCGGTATCGACGCAGATCAAGGAGCTGGCCGCTCTCGCCGGCCTGCCGCTGTTCGAGCGGGTCGGCCGCAAGACCTACCTCACCGCGGCGGGCGAGGAGATGCTGGCGTGTGCCAAGGCGATCACGCTGCGCCTGAAGGAGGCGGAGGACGCGCTCGCGCATCTGAAGGGGGTCACCGGCGGGCGCCTCAACGTCGCCGTGATCAGCGCCGGGGACTATTTCTTTCCGCGGGTGCTGGCGGCATTCGGCGCCGCGCATCCCGGCATCACCTTCAACCTCACCGTACACAACCGCGAGGGGCTGCTGCGCCACCTCGCCGAGAACCTGACCGACCTCGCGGTCATGGTGCGGCCGCCGCCCGACATGGACGTTGTCGCGCTGCCCTTCGCACCGCACCCGTATGTCATCGTGGCGGCGCCCGGCCATCCGCTCGCCGGAGTGCGCAGCATTCCGCGCGCGGCGCTCAACCGCGAGCGTTTCGTGCAGCGCGAGCAGGGCTCGGACACCTGGAACTCGATGCGCGAGGTGTTCGGCCGGCAGTTTCACCGGCTCAACATTGCCATGCAGATCCGCAGCACCGAGACCATCAAGCAGGCGGTGGTTGCCGGTATGGGGATCGCCTTCCTGTCCGCGCATACCATCGGCCTCGACCTGCTGGCGGGCAACCTCGTGGTGCTCGACGTGCAGGATTTTCCCGCCATGCTCAACTGGTACCTGGTGCACAACCGCGCCAAGCGGCTGCCGCCCGTGGCCGCCGCCTTCAAGGAGTTCCTGCTACGCGATGGCGCGGCACTCATCGAGAGACTGATGTCAGTCGGCAACGCCGGCGCGCTCGGTGCGCGCCCGCGCGGCGCGCGGCCGGCGGCAAGCCGGCCCCGGGGGCGGCGCTCGCGCTAGTCGAGGAAGTCGCAGAAGCGCTCGACGTGCGCCGCGAGATCGAGCGTGTGCTGGCGCGTCAGCCGCTCGGCGAGCTCGGTGTCGCGGCGCTCGAGCGCCTCGA
>JASHTN010000058.1 GCA_030040525.1 Gammaproteobacteria bacterium
CCGCGAGCGCGCCGCTCGCGCCGCCCGGTGCCGTCCGCGCGGCGCGCTCGCGCGCCTTCTGCGCCTCCCACTCGTGCGCCAGCTGCGCCGGCTCGACCGCGGCACCGGCAAACACGTGCGGGTGGCGCCGCAGCAGCTTGGCGTGAATCCCGTGGGTCACGGCCGCGAAATCGAACCAGCCGCGCTCCTCGGCCAGGCGCGCGTGGAACACCACCTGGAACAGGAGGTCGCCGAGCTCATCGCGCAGCTGCGCGCGGTCCTCGCGCGCGATGGCATCCGCCACCTCGTAGGCTTCCTCGATGGTGTAGGGGGCGATGCTCGCGAAGCTCTGCGCGCGATCCCACGGGCAGCCGCGCTGCGGGTCGCGCAGCCGCGCCATCAGCGCGAGCAGCGCGCTCAGCGCCCGCTCGGCATCGCTCACGGCGCCCCCGGTCCCAGCCCCTGCGGCCACGGCCCGACACACAGCCGGTAGAGCGTCAGCAGCATGCCCGCGGTGGCGCCCCAGATGACGTGCTCGCCGAAGGGAATATCGCAGAACTCGACTTCCTCGCCGCTGCGTATCAGGCGGCGGCGCTGCCGGCGGAAGTTCCGCACGTCGAAGACGTAATCGACCGGCACCTCGAAGGTGCTCTGTACCTCGGTGCGATCGAGCGACAGCTCGAAGCCGGTGCGCACGAACCCCACGACCGGCGTGATGCGAAAACCGGTGATGACCACGTGATCGGGCAGATAGCCCGCAACCGAGACGAAGCGCGACTCGAGTCCGATCTCCTCGCGCGCCTCGCGCAGCGCTGCGGCCTGCGGCGTACCGTCATGCGCCTCGATCCGCCCGCCGGGGAAGCTCACCTGGCCGCCGTGCGTGCGCAGCTCCGTGGCGCGCTGCGTGAGCAGCACCGTGAGACGCTCGCGCTCGACGAGCGGAATCAGCACGGCGGCCGCAACCGGATCCGGCGGCAGGGAGCGCCGGTAGGTCGCGCCGTCGGGCGTCGAGATCATCCCCGGCACGATCCAGTCCTGCCGCGCGTGGCGCGGCTCGCTGCCTGCGAGCCGCGCACGGATCAGCTCCGCCAAGTCGCGTGCCTGCGCGCTGTCGGTGCGCAGCTCAGCCACCGCCGCCGCCGGAACCCTTGATGCCGCCGCGCGTGAGCTCCGCGGGATCGAGCAGCCGCGCCAGCTCCGCGGCCGGCAGCCGCGTCAGCTCCTCGGCCACCGCGCGCACCGGACGGCCCTGCGCGTAGGCCTGCTTGGCGATCGCCGCTCCTTTTTCATAGCCGATCACGGGATTGAGCGCCGTGACCAGGATCGGGTTGCGGTCGAGGGCCTCGGCAATGCGCGCGGTGTTCACCGTGAATCCCTTGATTGCGCGGTCGGCGAGCAGCCGCGAGACGTTGGCGAGCAGGCGGATGCTCTCGAGCAGGTTGTAGGCGATCAACGGCAGCATCACGTTGAGCTGGAAGTTGCCCGACTGACCGGCGATGGTGATCGTCGTGTCGTTGCCGATCACCTGCGCCGCTACCATCGTCGCGGCCTCGGGAACCACCGGATTGACCTTGCCGGGCATGATGCTGCTGCCGGGCTGCAGTGCCGGCAGGGCGATCTCGCCGAGCCCCGCGAGCGGGCCGCTGTTCATCCAGCGCAGGTCGTTGGCGATCTTCATCAGGCTGACCGCGATCACCTTCAGCTGCCCGGAGAGCTCGACCGCCGTGTCCTGCGCCGACATCGCCTCGAAGTAGTTGTCGGCCGGCACGAACGGCACGCCGCTGATGGCGCGCAGCTCCTCGCAGAAATGCGCGCCATAGCCGGCCGGCGCGTTGATCCCGGTGCCGACCGCCGTGCCTCCCTGAGCGAGCTTCAGCAGCCGCGGCTCCACCGCCACCAGCCGCGCCAGTCCCTGCTGCACCTGCATGCGCCAGCCCGACAGCTCCTGCCCGAGCGTCACCGGCATCGCATCCATCAGGTGCGTGCGCCCGGTCTTGACCACGGCGGCGAGCTCCCGCTCGCGACTCTGCAGCGCATCGCGAAGGTGCGTGAGCGCCGGCAGCAGCTCGCGGCGCAGCAGCAGGGCCGCGCTCAGGTGAATGGCCGTCGGGATGCAGTCGTTACTGCTCTGCGCCATGTTGACCTGATCGTTGGGGTGGACGGCGCTGCCGAGGCGGCGGCTGGCGAGCGTCGCGATCACCTCGTTGGCGTTCATGTTGCTGCTGGTGCCGGAGCCGGTCTGAAACACGTCGAGGGGAAACGCCGCATCGTGTCTGCCGGCCGCCACTTCCGCCGCCGCCGCCTCCACCGCCGCGGCGACTTCCGCCGGCAGGAGCCCGAGGCGGCGATTGGCACGCGCGGCGGCCTGTTTGATCAGGCCGAGGGCGCCGATGAAGGCGCGCGGCAGCGCATGCCCGCTGATCGGAAAGTTATCGATCGCGCGCTGGGTCTGCGCGCCCCAGAGCGCGTCTGCCGGCACCTTGAGTTCGCCCATGCTGTCGTGCTCCGTGCGGAAGGAGGTCGTCATGCGTGCACTCCGCTTAAGTCGCCGCGGCTGTGGCGCGGTGTGGGAACGCCCGGTCGGATGCGGCGTTGCGATATGATGCAAATCCTAGCACTTCGAGGTGTCCGGTAACGCATGCCCGCGAGCCCGAACGACGCCCTTCCCGCCGTCGAGGCGCTCTCGCCCGTCGACGGCCGCTACCGCGCGGCGAGCGCGCCGTTGCGTGCGCTGCTGTCCGAATCGGGCCTGATCCGCGAGCGCATCCGGGTCGAGGCGCGCTGGCTGCTCGAGCTCGTGCGGACCGTACCGCAGCTGCCCGGAGCGACGCTCGCGCCCGCGGTGCGCAGCCGTGCGCAGGCGCTCGCCGACGCGCCCGATGCAGCGGCCGCCGGCGCCGTCAAGGCCATCGAGGCGCGCATCAACCATGACGTCAAGGCGGTGGAGTATTACGTTCGCGAGCAGCTCGCGGCGGCGGGCGCCGTGCCCGCCACCCTGGAGCTGGTGCACTTCGGCTGCACTTCCGAGGACCTCAACAACCTGAGTTATGCGCGGCTGCTCAAGGCGGCACGCACGCTGCTGCTCGCGGTGCTCGCGCAGCGCAGCGCCGAGCTCGCGGCCCTCGCACAGCACTATGCGGACTCCCCGATGCTCGCCCGCACCCACGGCCAGCCGGCGAGTCCCACCACCTTCGGCAAGGAGCTCGCGAACTTCACCGCCCGGCTGCAGCGCGCGCAGCGCCGCTGGGCGGCGGTGCCGATTCTCGGCAAATGGAACGGCGCGGTCGGCAACTTCAACGCGCACGTGGCGGCAGCTCCCGCGGCCGACTGGCCCGCCATCGCACGTGGCTTCGTCGAGGCCATGCAGCTCGAGTACAACCCCTACACCACCCAGATCGAGCCGCACGACTGGATCGCCGAATACTGCGATGCGCTGGCCGCCGCCAACGTCATCCTCATCGACCTGTGCCGCGATGTCTGGGGCTATGTCTCGCTCGGCTATCTGCGCCAGCGTGCCGTCGCCGGCGAGGTCGGCTCGTCCACGATGCCGCACAAGGTCAATCCGATCGACTTCGAGAATGCCGAAGGCAACCTCGGGCTCGCCAACGCGCTGCTGCGTCATTTCTCCGACAAGCTGCCGGTGTCGCGCTGGCAGCGCGATCTGACGGATTCGACGGTGCTGCGCAACCTCGGGGTCGCGCTCGGCCACACCCTGATCGCCTGGAGCGCGCTCGGCCGCGGACTCACGCGGATCGAGGCCGACAGCGAGCGCATGGCGGCCGACCTCGACGGCGCGTGGGAGGTACTGGGCGAGGCGCTGCAGACTGCACTGCGGGCTGCGGGGGTGCCCGACGGCTACGAGCGCCTCAAGGACTTCACGCGCGGCCGTGCGGTCGATGCGAGCTCGCTCGCGCAGTTCATCGACGCCCTGCCGCTCGCACCGGCGGACAAGGCGCGCCTGCGCGCCTTGAGCCCGAGAGGCTACACCGGGCTCGCCGCCCGGCTCGCCCGCGAGGCGCCGCCCGCTTCCTGAAGCTGCTGCGCCGGTGCGGCGCGAGGCTGCCGCCCGCCCCCTTGGCGCAGCCGCGACGGCGGTCAAGGACGGAAACTGCGAACTGAGCCGCGCTTTTAACTTACTGTGGACCCCGCGGGTCGACAAACCGTGACCGGTTCGACAAGGCGAATGCACCGCCCCTACTAATATCGGCTGCAGCCTGCGCCCAGCAGGTCAATAAGGGCGAGTGCCATTCGTGGCCATCAGCGGGGAACTTGATCTGAACGGTGCATTGGCGCAGCTCGCGAACGCACGCTATGCGTCCGAGTCGGCAACCGCGGGCGGCAGCGCGGCCGGGGGGCGGCACGGCGCCGAGACCCTCACCGTACTCACCTCGCTTGCCGAGGTGCGCAGCGCGGTCACCGAGGTCGCGGCCACCGCGCAGCGCCTCATCTCGATCTATACCCCCGACCTCGAGCCCGATCTTTACGACCAGACCCCGTTCCTCGAGGTCATCAAGCACTTCGTACTGACGCGCAGCTTCGCCAAGGTGCGCGTGCTGCTCGCCGAGCCCACGCGTGTCATGCGCGACAGCAACCGCTTCGTCGCCATGGGCCG
>JASHTN010000004.1 GCA_030040525.1 Gammaproteobacteria bacterium
TTCCTCAAGCCCGCCATCGTCAAGGGCGAGCTGGCGATCGACTGGAACGACGAGGTGTTCGCGCAGGCGTGCCTGACGCGCGACGGGCAGATCAGGCACGCCCCGACCGCCCAGGCGCTGGAGGGCTGACATGACGGGGATGGTGGCGCTCTACATCTTCATGCTGGCGGCCTTCACCGGCTACGAGGTCATCGCGCGCGTGCCGGTGATCCTGCACACCCCGCTGATGTCGGGCTCGAACTTCGTGCACGGCATCGTGCTGGTGGGCGCGATGGTGGCGCTCGGTGCGGCGCATACCCCGCTCGAGAAAATCATCGGCTTCCTCGGCGTGCTGCTCGCGGCCGGCAACGCCGTCGGCGGCTACGTCGTCACCGAGCGCATGCTGGAGATGTTCAAGGCGAGTGGGCAAGGCGCCAAGCGCCGCGCGCCCGGCGCGGAGACGCACTGATGCCGGCCGCGTGGCTCTCGGCCGAGCTCGCCATCCAGGCGAGCTACTTCGTGACGGCGGGGCTGTTCATCCTGGGGCTCAAGCGCATGAGCTCTCCGGTGACCGCGCGCAGCGGCATCCTCTGGGCGGGCGCCGGCATGCTGGTGGCGACGTTGATCACCTTCCTCTACCCCGGGATGTCCAACTACGAGCTGATCCTGCCGGCGATGCTGGTCGGCGGCGTGCTCGCCTGGTGGAGCGGCAAGCGCGTCGCCATGACCAACATGCCGCAGATGATCGCGCTCTACAACGGCATGGGCGGCGGGGCCGCGGCGGCCATCGCCGCCGTGGAGCTGTATCGCGGCGCGGCTTCGGGCTACGTCACCGACAGCCTCGCGGTCGCCGGCGGCATCATCGGCGCGGTGTCGTTCGCGGGCAGCGCGATCGCCTTCGGCAAGCTCCAGGGGCTCATCACCCGCAGCATCCGCTTCGGCGGACAACAGCTCCTGAACCTGCTGATCCTGGCGGCGGCGCTGGCGCTCGGCGTGCTGGTGGCGGGCCGCATCGACGCCGCGCCGGCGGCGGTCACCGGCTTGTTCGTGCTGGCGCTCGTGCTCGGAGTCGCCATGACGCTGCCGATCGGCGGCGCCGACATGCCGGTCGTCATCTCGCTCTACAACGCGCTCACCGGACTCGCGGTCGGGCTCGAGGGCTTCGTGCTCAACAACGCCGCCATGATCATCGCCGGCACCGTGGTTGGCTCGGCCGGCACGCTGCTCACGCAGCTGATGGCCAAAGCCATGAACCGCTCGCTCGGCAACGTGCTGTTCTCGGGCTTCGGCGACACCGGCGGCGCCGCCACCGGCGAAGTCAGCGGGAGCCTCAAGCCCATCGAGGCCGCCGACGTCGGCGTGATGCTGGCGTTCGCCAGCAAGGTGATCGTGGTGCCCGGCTACGGCATGGCGGTCGCGCAGGCGCAGCACAAGATCTGGGAGCTGTGCCAGCTGCTCATCGACCGCGGCGTCAACGTGCGCTTCGCGATCCACCCGGTGGCCGGCCGCATGCCGGGCCACATGAACGTGCTGCTGGCGGAGGCGGGCGTGCCCTACGACCTGATATCCGACCTCGAGGAGATCAACGCCGAGTTCGACACCGCGGACGTGGCGCTCATCATCGGCGCCAACGACGTGGTGAACCCGGTGGCACGCACCGACAAGTCGAGCCCGATCTACGGCATGCCGATCCTGAACGCCGACAAGGCGAAGAACGTCATCGTGATCAAGCGCGGCAAGGGGGCGGGGTTCTCCGGGATCGAGAACGCCCTCTTCTACCTCGACAACACCCGCATGCTCTACGGCGATGCGCAGAAAGTCGGCGCCGAGCTCATCCAGGCGGTGAAGGCGGTGGGCTGAGAAGATGCCACTCACGGCACGCATCGCGACGCTGCTGGCACTGCTCGCCCTCGCCGCGCCGCCAACGCCGCGCAACACGGCGTTCGGGGCCGCCCCGACGGACGGCTCGCAGAAGGCGCTGACCACCGAGCAGGTGCTGGCCGCGTCCGCGCCATCGGACTGGCGCCCGCTCGATCCGCACAACACCTTATATATGGAGCTCCCGGGCGGGCGGGTAGTCATCGAGCTCAGCTCCCAGTTCGCGCCTCACACGAGCGCGAACGTCGCGGCGCTCGCCGCCGGCAAGTACTACGACGGCTTGCCGATCGAGCGCGCGCAGGACAACTACGTGGTGGAGTGGGGCGACCCGACGGGCAAGAAACCGGTCGGCAACGCACAGCGTACGCTCGCTGCCGAGTTCGAGCGCCCGCTGCGCGGGCTCTCGATCACGAAACTCCCCGATCCCGACACCTACGCCCCGGAGGTCGGCTTCGTCGACGGCTTCCCGGTCGCCGCGGATCCGCAGCTCGGGCGCGCCTGGCTGGTGCACTGCTACGGCATGGTGGGCGCCGGACGCGACAGCGACGTGGACAGCGGCGGCGGTGCCGAGCTCTACGTCGTGATCGGCCAGGCGCCGCGTCATCTCGACCGCAACGTGACGCTCCTCGGGCGCGTGGTCGCGGGCATGTCGGTGTTATCGGTCATGCCGCGCGGCAATGGCGCGCTCGGCTTCTACGAGCATCCCGAGGAGCGCACTCCGATCCGCTCGGTGCGGCTCGCGGCCGATGTCCCGGCGAGCGAACGCTCCGAGCTCGAGGTGCTGCGTACCGACACGGCCACCTTCGCCGCCTACGTCGAGGCGCGGCGCAACCGGCACGATGCCTGGTTCAAGGTGCCCGCGGGCCGCATCGACGTGTGCAACGTGCCGATCCCGGTGCGACCGATCACGCGGCGGACCCGGTGAGGCGCGGGCAAGGCCCGCGCCTCACTGACTCAGGGTCGCGGGCTCGCAGGGTCTCAGGGTCGCCGGTGCGGACGCGGCCCACCGCCCGGATGCGGTCCACCGCGCGGGCCCACGCCCGGGCGGCCCACACCCAAGCGCTTCATGCGCTGCGCACGCACGTGCTCGATCATGCGCTGGCGCTGCTCGGGAGTCGCGTTGCGCCACTGCTGGCGCAGCATCTCGCGCCGCGCGGGCGGCAACTGCTGGAAGCGGTGGAAGTTCTCGCGCAGCCGCGCCTGCTCCTCGGGGGACAGGGCCTGGAAGCGCTGCCAGCGCTCACGCAGTGCGCGGCGCTGCTCCGGCGGCAGGGCACGCCAGCGCGAGTACCGCTCGCGCGCCTGGTCGCGCTCCGCGGGCGACATCGCCATCCAGCGCTCGCTGCCGCGGGCCAGCGCCTGCTGTCGCGCCGGCGGCAGGCTGTTCCACTGGCCGGCCACCGGCCCGAGCAGCCTCTGCTGCTCGGGCGAGAGACTCGACCACGATACCGGCGCGGGCGGAGCCGCAGCCGGCGCCGCGGGCGTGCTTGCCGCCGGCTCCTGCGCAAACACGGGCGCCGCGGCGAGCAGCGCCAGCGCGACTATCGCGAGCATCACCGCGCGCCGTTTGTTATCCATTGTTCTTGACTCCGGGCGGGTTCGGATTGGGCGGCGGCGGTGGGGCCTGTGCCGGCCGGACCGCTCCGGGCGGCGCCTGTGCAGCCTTCGACGGGTTCGTCTGCGAGAGATAGTCCGGGTTCACTTCCGACAGCCGATCGACGCTGCCCAGGAACTCGAGAAAGCCGGCGTTGGGATCCGGCCCGTTGCGCGGCGGATCGGCGGCGCGCACCTCGGTCCCGGCGAGCGCCAGCGCCGCCAGCACCCCCGTCGCGGCCGCGCGTAACCACATCAGCCGCGCTCGCCATTGGTATCGGACTGCGCGGCGGCCCACTCGTAGAACGGGCCGTCCCAGCCATCGAGCAGGTCAATCGCGTCCTTGTCGGTGAGGAGATCCATGTCCATCGTCGCATCGGCGCGCCCTTCGATCGCCGGCAGCTGGTTCTCGGGCGCTCGGTGCCAGAGCACCACGCTGACGAGCAGCGCCGCGGCGACCGCGCCGGCGGCCGGCATCAGCGTGAGACGCCAAAGCGCGTGGCGCTTGCGCGCCGCCTCGAGCGCCGCCTGGCGTGCCTGATTCAGGCGCGAGCGGGTCCGGGCGTCGACGCGCAGCACCGCCTCGGTCAGCACCGCCCTGGCATTGCGCTCGAACTGCGTCAGCGACTCGTCCATCAGGCTCATACGTAGAGGTCTCCAAGCTGCGCGCGCAGTGCCTGCACTGCGCGAAAGTAATGAGTCTTCACGCTGCCTTCCGAGCAGCCCATGGCGACGGCAGTCTGGGCGACGTCGAGTCCCTCGAGCGTACGCAGCAGAAACGCCTGCTGCTGCCGCCGCGGCAGTCCCGCGAGCGCCTTCTCGAGCGCGCCCATGGCCTCGTCGAGCTCGAGCCGCCTCACCGGCTGCGGCTCCGTGCTCGCCGCCTGCGCCACCGGGTCCGCCTCGTCATCCTCCTCATCCGCGCGGAACGGCAACCACGCCATCACGCGCCCGCGCACCGTGCGCCGCCGCTGCATGTCGCGGATGCGGTTCTCGAGGATGCGGTAGAACAGCGGCTTCCACTCCTCCTGCGGGCGCTTCGCGTACGCCCGCGCGAGCTGCAGCATCGCGTCCTGCACCGCATCCAGCGCGTCGTCCTCGTGCCGCAACGCCGCCTGCGCGATCTTGAATGCCTTGACCTCCACGCCGGCCAGAAACTGGTTCAGCGCGCGGGTCCGGGTCTGCTCAGCGGGGTCTGTAAGGTCCACGTCGCCGTGAAGTGCGGCCGGCATGCTATAAGGCGACGCGAGCGTAGCAAACCCCGGCATGAGCTGTATAACGCGCGCGCTCACCCCCCGGTTGACGGCTGCAGGGAGTATAAGTCACTGATTTAGCTTATCCGTGACACCCAAGTTCACAGTTTTACGGGTGGCACTCGACACCCCTCTGAGGCGTCTGTTCGACTATCTGCCCCCCGTCGAACGGGCGGCGGGTGAGCTCAGGGCCGGCATGCGGGTGCGGGTACCCTTCGGACGGCGCCGCCTCGTCGGGGTCGTGATGGCGGCCGCCGACACCTCCCAGGTTGCGCCGGAGCGCCTCAAGCCCATCCTGGACGTGCTCGATGCGCAGCCGCTGCTGGATCCCGCGGCGCTGGCGCTCATCGAGTGGGCGGCTGATTACTACCACCACCCGATCGGCGAGGTCGTGGCCACAGCCCTGCCCCGGGCACTACGGCTCGGAGCGCCGATCGCAGCGTTCGAAGAGCGCTGGAGGGCGAGCGCGGCAGGGGCCGCTGCCCACGCCGCGGGCGAGCTCAGGCGCGCGCCGAAGCAACGCGCGCTGCTCGAGTTCCTGCTCGAGACGGGGGGCGCCCCGGCGGCGAGCCTCGAGGCGCAGCTGCACCCCTGGCGCGATGCGGCCCGCGCGCTCGCAGCACGCGGCCTGATCGCGAGCGTGGAAGTGCCCCGTGAGCGCGCCGCTGCGCCGAACACTGCGACGCGCGCAGCGTCAGAGGCGCCCGTGCTCCTGCCCGAGCAACGCGAGGCGGTCGAGCGGGTGAGCGCGGCATTCGGCTCGTTCGGCGCCTTTCTCCTGCACGGCGTCACCGGCAGCGGCAAGACCGAGGTGTATCTGAAGCTGGTCGAGCGGGTCATCGGGCAGGGACGCGGCGCGCTGGTCCTGGTGCCCGAGATCGGGCTCACCCCGCAGCTCGTCGGTCGCTTTCGCGAGCGCCTCGCGGTGCCGATGGCCGTACTGCACTCGGGGCTCACCGAGCAGGAGCGCCTGGCCGCCTGGCGCGACGCTTTCAGCGGTCACGCGCGCATCGTGCTCGGCACGCGCTCGGCGGTGTTCGCGCCCGTGCCGCAGCCAGGCATCATCATCGTCGACGAGGAGCATGACGGCTCCTTCAAGCAGCACGAGGGAGCGCTGCGCTACTCGGCGCGCGATCTCGCGCTGGTGCGCGCGCAGCGCGCGGGCGTCCCGGTCGCGCTGGGCTCGGCGACGCCGTCCCTCGAGACGCTGCACAACGCGGACGCCGGCCGTTACACGCGGCTGCGTCTGCCGCGCCGTGCGGCGCACGAGGCGCAGCCGCCGTCACTCAAGCTCGTGGATCTGCGCACCGCGCCGGTGCACTCCGGGATCTCGACACCGGCCGTCGCGGCGATCGCGCGGCATCTCGCGGCCGACGGCCAGGTGATGGTATTCCTCAACCGCCGTGGTTACGCGCCGACGCTCCTCTGCACGGCCTGCGGGTGGATCGCACCCTGCCGCGAGTGCGATGCGCGTCTCACGGTGCATCTTGCCGCCGGCCGGCTGCGCTGCCATCACTGCGGCGCGGACGCAGCCGTGCCGGCGCGCTGCCCGCAGTGCGGCTTCAATGTCAAGCCCGTGGGCCAGGGCACCGAGCGCATCCACGAAACCCTCGGCACGCTGTTTCGCGGCGTCGGGCTCGCGCGGCTCGACCGCGACGTCGTCAGGCGACGCGGTGATGTGGAGCAGGTGCTCGAGCGGGTGTCCTCGGGGGCGGCGCGCATCCTCGTCGGCACGCAGATGGTCACCAAGGGCCACGACTTTCCCAACGTCACGCTGGTGGTGGTACTGAATGCGGACCAGGGGCTCTTCAGCACTGACTTTCGCGCCCCTGAACGCCTCGCTCAGACCATCGTGCAGGTCGCCGGGCGCGCCGGCCGCGGCGCGCGTCCCGGCGAGGTGCTGATCCAGACCGAATTTCCCGAGCACCCGCTGCTCGCCAGCCTGCTGACGGGAGGCTACGACGGCTTCGCGCGCGCCGCGCTGCAGGAGCGCCGCCAGGCCGCGTGGCCGCCCTTCACCCGCCTCGCGGCAGTGCGCGCCTCGGCGAAGACCCGCGAAGGCGCACTGCGCTTTCTCACCGACTCCCGTGCAAGTGCGGGCACGCCGCCACGCGCTGTGCGGCTCCTGGGTCCCGTGCCGGCCGCGATGGCGAAACGCGCCGGGCGCTACCACGCGCAGCTCCTCATCGAGAGTCGCGAGCGAGCCGCGCTGCGGCGCTTCCTCGGCACCTGGCTCCCGGCGGTCGCAGCGCTGCGCACTGCGCGGCAGGTGCGCTGGGCGCTCGATGTCGACCCGCTGGAGCTGTTCTGACGGTTTAACATTCAACGGTATGAAGCAGGAACTCGAAGAGCTGCTGCGAGCGGCGCTGGCCGGTCTCGCCGGCGGCATTCTCACAGAGGCGCCCGTCGCATCGAGCGTGGTGGTCGAGCGCACGCGCGATGCGCAGCACGGCGACTTCGCCAGCAACGTGGCGCTGCGCCTCGCGAAGCCCGCCGGCCGCAAGCCGCGCGAGCTTGCGGCCGCGATCGTCGCCGCCCTGCCGCAGAGCCCGCTCATCAGGCGCGCGGAGGTCGCCGGCGCAGGCTTCGTCAATTTCTATCTCGCGCCTGAAGCCTACGCCCGCGAGCTCGCCGCCATCCACGAGCGTGGCGCCGCCTATGGCGGCAGCACCATCGGCCGCGGCGAGCGCGTGCTGCTGGAATTCGTCTCGGCCAACCCCACCGGGCCGCTGCACGTCGGGCACGGGCGGCAGGCGGCCTACGGGGCGACGCTCGGCAACATCCTCGCGGCCTCGGGCTTCGCCGTCGAGCGCGAGTACTACATCAACGATGCCGGGCGGCAGATGGACATCCTCGCCGTCAGCACCTGGGTGCGTTACCTCGAAGTCTGCGGCGAGCAGCTGCCCTTTCCCCAGAACGGCTATCGCGGCGAGTACGTGCTGCCGCTCGCGCGGCAGCTTCAGGCCGCGGTGGGCCGCGAGCTCCGGCGGCCTGCAACTGAGGTCGCGGCCGGACTCCCCGCCGATGCCCCGGCGGGCGACAAGGAGATCTACATCGACGCGCTCATCGAGCGGGCCCGACTCCTCATCGGCGGGGACGGCTTTGCCCGCGTGCTGGCGCTCTCGCGCGATGCCATGCTCGGCGATATCCGCGGCGATCTCGCCGAGTTTGGCGTGGTGTTCGACCACTGGGCATCGGAGGCGGCGCTTGCCGACAGCGGCGCAATCGACCACGCCCTCGCTGTACTCGAAGCACAGGGGCGCCTCGAGCGCCGCGACGGCGCCGTCTGGTTCCGCGCGAGCGAGTTCGGCGACGAGAAGGACCGGGTCGTGGTGCGCGAGAACGGCCAGAAGACCTACTTCGCCTCCGACATCGCCTACCACCTGCAAAAACGCGAACGCGGCTTTGAGCGACTGATCGACGTCCTCGGCGCCGACCACCACGGCTATGTCGCCCGGGTGCGTGCTGGGCTCGCCGCTCTCGGGCAGCCGGCCGCCTGCCTCGAGGCCCCGCTCATCCAGTTCGTGAGCCTGTACCGCGGCGCCGAGAAGATCCCGATGGGCAAGCGCGAGGCGCAGTTCGTGACGCTCCGGCAGCTGCGCGCCGAGGTGGGCAACGATGC
The DNA here is from genome assembly GCA_030040525.1 of Gammaproteobacteria bacterium. Classification (GTDB taxonomy): domain Bacteria; phylum Pseudomonadota; class Gammaproteobacteria; order Steroidobacterales; family Steroidobacteraceae; genus 13-2-20CM-66-19. The sequence continues at coordinate 8,326 of JASHTN010000004.1, forward strand.
CTGCCGGTTCTTCTACCTCATGCGCAGCCACGAGCAGCCGCTCGATTTCGATCTGCAGCTGGCCAAGTCGCGCAGCAACGAGAACCCGGTGTATTACATCCAGTACGCGCACGCGCGGGTCGCGAGCGTGATGAAGCAGCTGGCCGCGCGCGGCCTGAGCTTCGATCGGACCGAGGGGCTCGCCAACATCGGGCGGCTCGCGGCGTCGCACGAGCAGGCGGTCCTCGGCTCGCTCACCCAGTACCCGGAAGTCCTGGAGCAGGCGGCCGTGAGCCGCGCGCCGCACACGCTCGCGCACTACCTGCGCGAGCTCGCGAACGCCTTCCATAGCTACTACAACGCCGAGGCCTTCATCGTCGCCGATCCGCCGCTGCGCAACGCCCGTATCGCGCTCGTGCTCGGCGTGCAGCAGGTGGTGCGCAACGGCCTGGCGCTCCTCGGGGTCTCCGCCCCCGAGAGCATGTGAGATTGCGGACCGGCATGGCGAAGCTCACGACCCGCGACTACAAGAAGACCTCACGACGCCCGCTCGACCTGAGCCGGCACCGCGAGTTCGGCTACGGCCTGCTGGTGGGCGTGGTGCTGACCGCGGCCGCCGCCGCTTACCTCGGTAACGCGCGCCACACCCGCGAGACGAGCGAAGTGCCGCGGCCGCAGCCCAGCCATGCGTCTCCCGCCGACCCCGACGCCGCCGCGGACGGCGAGGCGTCAAAGAAGTACGACTTCTACGAGATGCTGCCGAACTTCGAGGTGGTGGTGCCGGAGAAGGACAAGGACGTCAAGCGCGACATTCCGACCGCGAAGATCGAGCGCCCCGGAGTCTACGTGCTGCAGGCCGGCTCCTACCGCAACGAGGCGGACGCCGACCGCGTGGCGAGACAGCTGACGCTGCAGGGCGTCCCGGCGAAGGTACAGCGCGTCG
>JASHTN010000059.1 GCA_030040525.1 Gammaproteobacteria bacterium
GCGCCTCGTCCATGAAGGCGGCGTAGTAATCGCCGATCTTGCGGGCATCGGTGTCGGGCGCGGTGCTGGTGGAGCTCACCACCAGGCGCACCGCCGATCTCATCCGTGACGCCGCCGCGCACGCCGCGCCCGATACGGACGCGCGCAGGATCGGCGATTACTACGCCGCCTTCATGGACGAGGCGCGCATCGAGAGTCTGGGGCTCAAGCCGCTCGAGCCCGAGCTCGCGCGCATCGACGCCGTCCACGACCGCCGCGAGCTCGCGCAGGCGCTCGGTGAGACGCTGCGTGCCGACGTCGACGTGCTCAACAGCACCAACCTGCACACCGAGAACCTCTTCGGCCTGTGGGTCGCGCAGGACCTGGACGATCCCGGCCGCTACCTGCCGTTCCTGCTGCAGGGCGGCCTGGTGATGCCCGACCGCGACTACTACCTGGATCCGTCGGCGCCCATGGCGGCGAGCCGCGAGAAGTACCAGGCGCACATCGCACGCGTGCTCGAGCTCGCGCACTTCAAGGATGCGGCGGCACGCGCCGCGCGGATCTTCGAGCTCGAACGCCGCGTGGCGCAGGCGCACTGGACGCGTGCCGAGTCCGAGCAGGTGCTGAAGGGCGACAATCACTGGACGCGGCGCGACTTCGACACGCGCGCCCCAGGGCTCGACTGGCAGGCGTTCCTGGCGGCCGCGGATCTCGCACGGCAGGACAGCTTCGTCGTCTGGCAACCGAGCGCCGTGACCGGGCTGTCGGCGCTCACTGCGAGCGAGCCGCTCGACACCTGGAAGGATTACCTGCGCTTCCACGCCGTCGAGCGCGCCTCGCCCTACCTGGCGAAGGCCTTCGTCGCGGAGCATTTTGACTTTCACGGCCGCGTGCTCACCGGCGTCCCGCAGCTGCGCGAGCGCTGGAAGCGCGCCATCGACGCCACCGACGCCGCGCTCGGCGATGCGGTCGGCAAGCTCTACGTCGCGCGTTACTTCCCGCCGGCCGACAAGGCGCGCGCGCAGCAGATGGTGCGCAACCTCATCGCCGCCTTCGGCGCGCGCATCGACCGGCTCGAGTGGATGGCACCCGAGACGCGTGCCAAAGCCAAAGCCAAGCTCGCGACCCTCACGGTCGGGGTGGGCTACCCGGACCAGTGGCGCGACTACTCCGCGCTCGTGGTCGAGCCTGCTGATGCCTATGGCAACGCCGAGCGGGCCAGCCTGTTCGAGTACCGGCGCAACCTCGCCAAGCTCGGCAAGCCGGTCGACCGCTCCGAGTGGGCGATGGTGCCGCAGGAGGTCAACGCGGTGAATCTCCCGGCCATGAACGCGCTGAACTTCCCGGCCGCGATCCTGCAGCCGCCGTACTTCGATCCGCGCCGCGATGTGGTGCTCGACTACGGCGCAATCGGCGCGGTGATCGGGCACGAGATCAGCCACAGTTTCGACGACCAGGGAGCGCTGTTCGATGCGAGCGGCCGGCTGAAGAACTGGTGGACGCAGGCGGATTTCGCGCACTTCCAGCAGGCCGGCAAGCGCCTCGCCGAGGAATTCGCCCGCTACCGCCCGTTCCCGGACGTGCACGTGAACGGCGAGCAGACCCTCAGTGAGAACATCGCGGACGTGGCGGGCCTGTCGGTGTCGTACGATGCGTGGCACCTGACGCTGCACGACCGACCGGCCGTCGGGGCCGGCGGCTTCAGCGCCGAACAGCTGTTCTTCCTGAGCTTCGCGCAGGCCTGGCGCGGCAAGATCCGCGAGGCGGCGTTACGCCAGCGGCTGGTAACCGACGGCCACGCGCCCCCCGAATACCGCGCCGACACGGTGCGCAACCTCGATGCCTGGTATGCCGCCTTCGACGTGAAGCCGGCGGAGAAGCTCTATCTCGCCCCGGCGGATCGCGTGCGGGTCTGGTGAGCCGGAGCCGCGCGGCTGCGAGCCGCAGAGCCTCAGCGCTGCGGCTTCAGCGGTGCGAAGTACACCAGCGTCCGGTAGGGGAACACGATCCGGCCGTCGTGCTGATGGCGGTAGAACACCTCGCGCAGACCCGCGATCATCGGCTCGTGCTGCGGGTCGCCGGGCTCGGGGGCGTAGGAGGAGGACATCAGCCGGCCCTTGAGGCCGGCGAAGTCGAGGATCTGCTGGTTGGCAAAGGTCGCTGCCTCCATGGACTCGCCCAGGAAGCGCCGCATGCTCACCGGGTCGGCCCGGCTCGCGGTGATGCGCGCGTAGTCCTTCGCGTGGCGCAGCAGCAGCGCCTCGTAATCGGCGAGAAATGCGGTCGCCTCGCTCGGGCGCTCGTTCCACAGCAGCGCCGCCCAGCCGCCCGGCCGGAGGATGCGCAGCGCCTCGGCGCGCGCGCTCTCGACCTCGAACCAATGGAACGCCTGGCCCGCGACCAGCAGATCGATGCTTGCGGGCGGGAGTGTGGTCGCCTCGGCACGGCCGTCGACGCTGCGAAAGTGCGCGTGACACCCGAGCGCGCCTTCGGCAGCAGCGCGCATGGCGGCATTGGGCTCGACCGCGGCGACCTGCGCGCCGCTCGTCAGCAGCAGCTCGGTCAGGATCCCGGTGCCCGAACCCAGGTCCGCCACCGCCGCCCCGGGCTTGAGCCCGCAGCGGCTGCGCAGCAGCTCGATGGCCTCGGGCGGATAGCCGGGGCGGTAGCGGAGGTAATTCTCCACCCGGGTGGTGAAGCGTTCGGTGGGTCGTGTCATGCGTGAGGAGTCGGGGGCGCGGAGCGCGGCGCGGTACTGGCTGGAATGCGACACAGTGTGAGTCAGGCCGCCGGAGGCTGCATCTCCATAAAGATATAAGGACAGGCCGGCGTAACGGCGTGACAATCCGCACCACGCCGGACGTACGCGCCGGCAGGCGCAGCAGTTTCAAGGGGGTTGCCGATGTCTTCGCCGAACCAGCGCATCGAAACCAAGGTCGTGCACGCCGGAGAGCCGCGGCCGCGCATCCAGGGCAGCGTCTGCATGCCGGTGTTCCAGTCGGCGACCTTCGAATACGCCGGCGAAGGCCGTTACGACGATGTGCGCTACCTGAGAATCAACAACACGCCGAACCAGCTCGCGCTGCACGCGAAGCTCGCAGCGCTCGAGGGCTCCGCGGCGGCGCTCGTGACCGCGAGCGGCATGGCCGCCATCTCCACGACGCTCCTCACCGTGCTGCGCGGCGGCGATCACCTGCTCGCGCAGAACTGCCTGTACGGCGGTACGCGCGACTTCCTGGTCGGGGATTTCCCCAGGCTCGCCCTGCACGTCGACTTCATCGATGCGGACAAGCCCGCGTCCTGGCAGGCGCAGCTGCGCCCCACCACGCGCGCCATCTACGTCGAGTCCATGACCAATCCGCTGCTCGAGGTGTGCGACCTCGAGGCGGTCGTCGAGTTCGCCCGCAGCAACGGCCTGGTGTCGATCATCGACAACACGTTCGCGAGCCCGGTGAATTACCGGCCGATCGAGGCCGGGTTCGACGTCTGCCTGCACAGCGCCACCAAGTACCTGAACGGCCACACCGATCTCGTCGCCGGCGCGATCAGCGGTCCCGCCGAGCTCGTCGAGCGTATCCGCCACCGGCTGAACATGCTGGGCGGCTCGCTCGATCCGCACGCCGCCTTCCTGCTGAATCGCGGGCTCATGACGCTCGCGCTGCGGGTGCGCTACCAGAACGAGAGCGCGCTCAGGATCGCGCAGTTCCTCGCGGCGCACCCGGCGGTCGTGCGGGTCAACTATGCGGGACTCGAGACCCACCCGCGGCACGCGCGCGCGCGCCGCCTGTTCGCGGGCTGCGGCGGCGTGCTGAGCTTCGAGCTGAAGCGCGGTGCGCCAGGGGCCGAGGAGCTCTGTCGGCGCGTGCGCATTCCCGCCGTGGCGCCGAGCCTCGGCGGAGTGCACACGCTCCTGACGCGCCCGGCGACCACCTCGCACGCCGGGCTCACGCCCGCCGAGCGGCAGCAGCTCGGCATCAGCGCCGGGCTGCTGCGCCTCTCGGTCGGCATCGAGGCTACCGAGGATCTGCTCGAGGACCTCGCCCAGGCGCTCGCCTGAGCTGAGCCAGGCGCCGCAGCGCAAGTTCCGGGTGGCTCAGCCCGCCTCACTTTCGTCACTCTATCGCCACCGCGCGCGCATCACAGGTCCATACTCACACATGTCCGGCCCAGACTGCACCACCGCAAATTCCACCTGCCCCGCCGAGCGCGCCGCGGCGCCCGCTGCGAATGCTGCCGCGGCCGCGGCCGCGTGGCGCACGCCGCTCGAGCTCGGCGTACTCGGGGCGATCTGGGGCGGTTCGTTCCTCTTCATGCGCGTCGCGGCGTCCGATTTCGGACCGCTGCCGCTGGTGGAGGCGCGGCTGCTGCTGGGTGCGCTGGTCCTGACACCGTTTCTGTGGCGGGCACGCGCGCAGTTCACGCCGGGTCTGTGGCTGCGGATCGCCGGCATCGCCGCCATCAACTCGGTCACGCCGTTCGCGCTGTTCGCCTGGGGGGCGGAGCGCGCTCCCGCCGGTATCGGCGCCATCACCAACGCCATGACCGTGATGTTCACCGCGCTGGTGGCTTACCTCTTCTATGGGGAGCGCATCGACGCGCGGCGCCTCGCCGGCCTGGTTGCCGGCTTCGTCGGTGTCGCGGTGCTCGCGAGCGGTCGCACCTCGGGCGGTGGCAGCATCTGGCAGGCCGCGCTCGCGGGAACCGCGGCCGCGCTCCTCTACGGCTTCGGCATCAACCTGGTGCGCCGCCACCTGACGCCTTATCCGCCGGCGGCCGTGGCGGCCGCCACGCTGATCGCCGGCGCACTGCTACTTGCGCCGCTCGCCTTCTTCACCTGGCCGGCGCATGCGATCGGCGCGGCATCGTGGGCTGCGGCGATCCTGCTCGGCACAGTGTGCACCGGCACCGCCTTTGTCCTCTACTACCGCCTGATTGCCCGGGTGGGCGCGGCGCGCGCCTCGACCGTCACCTATCTGATCCCGCTCTTCGGGGTGCTCTGGGCATGGCTGCTCCTGGGAGAGCCGCTTACGCCCACCATGGCCCTCGCCGGGGTGCTGATCCTCGCCGGGGTCGCGCTCAGCCAGCGGCGCGTGGCGCGAGCCTGATGCTCGAGCCGGGCCGCCGCCTCAGCTTCCCCGAGCTTCGCAACGCGCGCGATCTCGGCGGTCTGCCGACCATCGACGGCGGGGAGACACGCTGGCGCTCGCTGCTGCGCTCGGACGATCTCGCGCAGCTCACCGCCGCCGGCGTTCGGGCCCTCGCCGACTATGGGATAGAGACGATCCTCGACCTGCGCTGGCCCGAGGAGGCGAGCGCCTACCCCGGTCTGCTGCCCGCGGCGCTGCCGCGGCTGCGCTACGAGCGCGTCTCGCTTCTGACCGGTACCGAGGACGGCTGGCGCCTGCGCAGCCGCGACGTTGCCAAGGAGCTGTGGAAATGTGCCGTGCTCGAGCACGCGCGTGCGGAGCTGCGGCACGTGCTCGAGGTGATCGCGCAGGCCCCGCCCGGCCCGCTCCTCTTTCATTGCGTAGCGGGCAAGGATCGCACCGGGTTGGTAGCGGCGCTGCTGCTGGCGCTGGCCGACGTCGAGCCCGCCGCGATCGCCGCCGACTACGCGCAAAGCAGCGCCAACCTGGCCGAGGAGTACCTGCGGCGCTACCCGCAGTCCGACGCTGCGCGCATTCTCGATGCGCTGCGCTGCCCGCCCGAGGGCGTATACAACATGCTCGACTTTCTCACCCGCGCCGGCGGCGTGCGTGCCTACCTCGCGCAGATCGGGCTCGCGGCGGCGGACATCGGGCGGCTGCGCTCGCGGCTGCGCGACTGACCTCACCCTTCGGCCCTGTGGACCGATGCGGCGCTCGCGCGAACGCGCCCGGCGCATATCCGTCATTCACCGCAGGTTCAGGACCGCCCGGCGATACTCACACTCGCACCGGCAGGCGCGTACTCCCGAGCGGCCCAGATTTGAACGCGCGGGCACATTTTCAAGTACGTTCGGATTTGAGTCCGCGCCTCTTCCGGTGCGCTCCTCCCCCAGATTCCGCTATTCTGCCGGCTGCCGCGCTCATTCCCGAAAGGCTCGAGGCACATGGAGATCACCGGCGGCTGTCTCTGCAGCGCTGTGCGCTACTCGCTCACTGCCTCTCCCATTGTCACCCGCGTGTGCTGGTGCCGGGTCTGCCAGTACATCGGTGCCGGCGGCGCCACCATCAACGCCTGCTTTCCCTCCGCCACCCTCGGCGTCACCGGTGAGCTGCGCGACCTGGTGATGACGGCCGACAGCGGCAACGTGTCGCACCGGCGCTTCTGTCCGCGCTGCGGCACACACCTGTTCAGCGCCTCGGAAGCCCGGCCGCAACTTGTGTTCGTGCGCGTGGGCACGCTCGATGACCCGGAGGTCGTGCGCCCTGCCATGACGATCTGGACCTCGAGCGCACCGAGCTGGGCGTGCATCGACCCGAGCCTGCCGACAGTCGAGCGCCAGCCGCCTCCGGCGGCATAGCACGCCGCGGGCGCAGCGCTTTGCGTCATTTCTCCCTGGGCGGCGCCGCAAGCCCGAGCGCCGCGCGCAGCTCGTGCGCGGTCAGCAGTCGCGTGTAAACCGCCGTCCCGACGTCGAACTCGCGCGCCCGCGACAACGGACCGACTACCACCGGCTCGAAGCCGGCATCGCGCACGAGCTGTTGCGCGACCGCGAGCGCCTGCGGATCCTCGCCGGCGAGCGGTATGGCGTAGAGCTCGCCCGCGCGGTGCGCCTGGCTCGCCAGGTCGTCCCAGTTGATGGCGTTGAAGGCGCGCACCAGGCGCACGCCCGGCAGGAAACGCGCGGATGTGACCCCCGTGCCCTCGCGGCGCGCCTCCACCGCCATGGGACCATCGCGCTGCGGATAGGGGTTGCCGGTGTCGAGCACGATCTTGCCGGCGAGCTCGGCCCTGAGATCGTGTCCGATCTGGGGCTCCGCACCGTACGGCACGGAAATCAACACCACCTCGCCGAACATCGCCGCCTCGCGCGGTGTTCCGACATGGGCGCGCGGGCCGAGGTGTTGCGCGAGCCCCCGGAGCTCATCCGGATGGCGCGAGGACATCAGCACCTCGTGGCCCGAAGCCACCCAGAGTCGCGCCAGCGTGCCGCCGATGTGGCCGGTGCCGATGATGCCGATTTTGAGCGCCGCCGGCCGCGGTGCCTGGGCTGCAGCCGCCGCGCCCAGGCCGGCGAGCAGCGCGGTCAGCGCGATAGCCGTGAGGCTGCGCAGCACGCCGCTGCGGCCCGCCTCGGTGCCGGCACTCATTTCGGCGCGAACTCGGCCCGCGTCTGACAGTGCCGTCCGTTACTTCTTTCTCCGGGCCCTGGAGCGCTTCGCCGCCCGGAACGAGATCCCGGCCCGCATGGCCTTCTGCTGGACGGCGGCGGCCGTGCGCCCGAGCTTCTTCGCCACTTGCCCGGTTGGAGTTCCCGCTTTAGCGAGTGCCCTGAGAGTTTTGAGTTCGCGGGCGCTCCAGGATGCGCCGTCGTTCGGTGGACGTCTTGCCATCACACATTCTCCATGTCACCCAAAACCGGGCCGGACTTTGAATCATACACCGTTGTGACGCGAAACGGCCATATGACAATCACCGCCAACAACGATCTGTAACATGTTGGAAGTCGCCGCGCTCCAACTCGCCGCGCCGCCGAGCGGCAGCCGCGGCGCGGTGCAGCGACAAACAGCTTGAGGACATGCGGTCAGGCGCTGCCGCCCGCCACCCGCAGCTGTGCGGCATCCACCGTGTTGGAGAGCAACATGGCGATGGTCATCGGCCCCAGGCCGCCCGGCACGGGGGTGATCCAGCCGGCGCGCCCGGCGGCGCGCTCGAAGTCCACATCGCCCACCAGCGTTCCCTGCGGCGTGCGGTTGATGCCGACATCGAACACCGCCGCGCCCGGGCGGATCCACTCCCCGGCAATGAACCCCGCCTTGCCGACCGCGGCCACCAGGACCTCGGCGCGCTCGACCTCGGCGCGCAGCTCGCGCGTGCCGGTATGACACACCGTCACCGTCGCGCGCGCCAGCAGCAGCTCGAGCGCCATCGGCCGCCCGACGATGTTGGAGGCGCCGACCACGGTGGCGCGCGCCCCGGTGAGCGGTATGGCGTACTCGCGGGCCAGCCGGATGACGCCGTACGGGGTGCAGGGGCGCAGCCGCGGGCGCTTCTGCGCCAGCAGTCCGGTGTTGACCGGGTGAAAGCCGTCGACGTCCTTCGTCGGATCGACGGCGTCCATGACGCGGTTGGCATCGACGCCTGCGGGCAGCGGCAGCTGCACCAGGATGCCGTCGACCCGCGGATCGCGATTGAGCGCAGCGATGAGCGCGAGGATCTGCGCCTCGCCGGCACTCGCGGGCAGATCGTGCGCGAACGACTCGATGCCGGCCTCGAGCGAGGAGCGGCGCTTGTTGCGCACGTAGACGCTGGAAGCCGCGTGCTCCCCCACCTGCACCACTGCGAGCCCGGGACGGCG
>JASHTN010000060.1 GCA_030040525.1 Gammaproteobacteria bacterium
CGGCCTGCGCGGCCGCAGCGCTCTCCGCCTTCGCCGCCGGCGCGGCGGTCGCTGCCGCCTCGGTCGCGGATCGCACCGTGGCCACCAGGTCGCCCGTGGACACCGTCCCGCCCTTGGCCACGTGCAGCTTCTCGATGACGCCGCCGGCAGTCGAGGGCACGTCCATGGTCGCCTTGTCGGACTCGAGCGTGATGAGCGGCGTCTCGGGCGCCACGCTCTCGCCGGGCTTCACCAGGATGTCGATGACGGCAACGTCCTTGAAGTTGCCGAGATCCGGCACACGAACTTCCACCAGGCGGGCCGCGGCGCTCATGCTGCGCGCAGTTCTCTCAGACTTTCCACGGCACGGGCTTGGCGGGATCGATGCCGAGCGCCTTGAGCGCCGCCGTCACCGTCGTCCCGACCACCCGGTCCTCGTCCGCGAGCGCCTTGAGCGCGGCGAGCGCGATGTAGTTGCGATCGACCTCGAAGTGCCGGCGCAGCGCGGCGCGTGAGTCCGAACGGCCGAAGCCGTCGGTGCCGAGAGTGACGTAGCGGCCGCGCACCCACTGGCGAATCTGGTCGGGCACGGCGCGCATGTAATCGGTCGCCGCGACCACCGGACCCTCGCGGTCCCTGAGCAGCTGCTGCACGTACGGGACGCGCACGGCCTCCCCGGGGTGCAGCAGGTTCCAGCGCTCGCATTCGAGCGCCTCGCGGCGCAGCTCGCTGAAGCTCGTGACCGAGAGCACGTCGGCGGGGATGCCGTAGTCGTCCTCCAGAATCTTCGCCGCCGCCAGGCACTCGCGCAGAATCGTGCCCGAGCCGAGCAGCGTCGCGCGCACCTTGCCGCGCCCGCCGATCTGCAGCAGGTAGGCGCCGTTGAGGATGCCCTGCTCCACGCCGGCCGGCATCGGCGGCTGGGCGTAGTTCTCGTTCATCACCGTGACGTAGTAGAAGATGCTTTCCTGCTCGGCGTACATGCGCCGCATGCCGTCGTGGATGATGACGGCGAGCTCGTAGGCGTAGGCCGGATCGTAGACCAGGCAGTTGGGGACGGTGGTGGCCACCAGCTGGCTGTGGCCGTCCTGGTGCTGCAGGCCCTCGCCGGCGAGCGTGGTGCGCCCGGCGGTCGCCCCGACGAGGAAGCCGCGCGCCTGAATGTCACCCGCCGCCCAGATGAAGTCCCCGACCCGCTGGAAGCCGAACATCGAATAGAAAATGTAGAACGGCACCATGTTGATGCCGTGATTGCTGTAGGCGGTGCCGGCGGCCATCCACGAGCAGAGCGAGCCCGCCTCGTTGATGCCCTCCTCGATCATCTGCCCCTTCTTGTCCTCGCGGTAGGACATGAGGGTCTCGGCGTCCTGCGGCGTGTACAGCTGGCCGACGGAGGAATAGATGCCGATCTGGCGGAACAGGCCTTCCATGCCGAAGGTGCGTGCCTCATCCGGCACGATCGGCACGACGTTGCGGCCGATGTTCTTGTCCTTGAGCAGGATCTGCAGCAGCCGCACGAATGCCATGGTGGTCGAGATCTCGCGCTCCCCGGTGCCTTCGAGCAGCGGACCGAAGGCTTCGAGCGCCGGGATGGCCAGCGGCGGCGCGGTGCGGCGCCGCTGCGGCAGATAGCCGCCGAGGGCGGCGCGCTTCTCGTGCAGGTAGCGGGCCTCGTCGGAATTCTCCGCGGGCGTGACGAACTCGAGCTTGCCGACCTCGGCGTCCGGGACCGGAATGTTGAAGCGATCGCGGAACGCCTTCAGATCCTCCTCCGAGAGCTTCTTCTGCTGGTGAGCGACCATCTGTCCTTCGCCGCCCTTGCCGAGCCCGTAGCCCTTGACGGTCTTGGCGAGGATGACGGTCGGCTGGCCCTTGTGGGTAGTCGCCGCGGCGTAGGCCGCGTACACCTTCTGCGGATCGTGCCCGCCGCGGTTCAGCCGCCAGGTCTCCTCGTCGGACATGTTGGCGACCATGGCCTTGAGCTCCGGGTACTTGCCGAAGAAATGCTCGCGGGTGTACGCACCGCCCTTGGCCTTGAAGTTCTGGTACTCGCCGTCGACGCATTCCTCCATCACCCGGCGCAGCAGTCCCTTGTTGTCGCGTGCCAGCAGCGGATCCCAGCGCGAGCCCCACAGCACCTTGATGACGTTCCAGCCGGCGCCGAGGAACGCCGCTTCGAGCTCCTGGATGATCTTGCCGTTGCCGCGCACCGGCCCGTCGAGGCGCTGCAGGTTGCAGTTGATGACGAAAATGAGATTGTCGAGCCCTTCGCGAACCGGCATGGTGAGTGCGCCCATCGACTCCGGCTCGTCCATCTCCCCGTCGCCGAGGAACGCCCAGACCTTCTGATCGGAGGGCTTCACCAGGCCGCGGTGCTCGAGATAGCGCGTGAAGCGCGCCTGAAACATCGCCGTCATCGGCCCCAGGCCCATCGACACGGTCGGGAACTGCCAGAACTCCGGCATCAGCCACGGATGCGGATATGACGACAGGCCCTGTCCGGGGCCGCCGGCCTCCTGGCGGAACAGCCGCAGCTGCGCCTCGCTGAGCCGGCCTTCGAGGAAGGCGCGCGCGTAGATGCCGGGCGAGGAGTGTCCCTGGATGAACACCATGTCGCCCGGGTGCTGCTCGGAAGGCGCGCGCCAGAAGTGGTTGAAGCCGACCTCGTAGAGCGTCGCCGAGGAGGCATAGCTCGCGAGGTGCCCGCCGTACTCGGAGGATTTCTTGTTGGCGAGCAGCACCATCACCAGCGCATTCCAGCGGATGTAGGCTTCGATGCGCCGCTCGAGCGCGCGGTTGCCCGGGTACTCGGGCTCGCGGCCCGTCGGAATGGTGTTG
>JASHTN010000061.1 GCA_030040525.1 Gammaproteobacteria bacterium
TCCCCGCCCGCCTCGACGCCGAGCACGGCGCGCACCGCCGCGCCGCGCTGGCGCTGCAGATCGGGCAGCGGATCGAGCTGCAGCGGCAGCGCGCGGCAGGTCCCACCCTGAAGATGCCAGAGCCCCGTGAGGTACGCCTCCTCGCCGAAGGCGAGATCGGCCGTGCCGCTCACGGCCGGCGCAGGCGCGGCGCTCCCGGCGCTGCCCCACAGCCAAAGGCGCGTCACCGGCTGCGCCCCGCGCGCACGGCGCGCCGCGTTCAGCGGCTCGGCGTGCAGCCACATCTCGATCTCGGACGTCAGACGCAGCAGCGCCGCTGCCGCGGCCCCGCGCGGCAGGTGCGAGCCGACCTCCGCCCCCAGCCAGCGAGCCGGCTCGGTCGTCGGCAGCGGCGCGATGCCCGGAGTCTCCATGAGGAAATCGCCGCCGCTGAGCGGCCAGAGCCTGAAGCCCGCCTCACCGAAGGTGCGCTCGAAGGCGGCGCAGAGCGTGGCGCGCTCGGGGGGCGTCAGACGCACGATGCCGTGTGGCTCGAGGTGCACGCTGGAGAGTCCGGCGACGAGGTGCACGGGCGTTGCGATCCAGCGGGTCGCCGTCGCCGCGGGCAGCGCGAGCGGTGCGGCAGCCACGCTCGCGGGTGCGGCCTGCGCGAGGTCTTCGCGGCCGAGCCAGCGCGCCAGCCACGCCCGCCAGCCGCCCGCGAGGCGGCGCCGCGCGCCGAAGCGGGTCACGAGCGCGATGCCCGGCATCGCCTCCGTAGCGTCCGGGGCCGGGGGCAGCCTCGCCGCGGACGGCGGCAGGTACAGGTCGGTGACGATCATGACGAGCTCGCGCACGGGCGCTATCGTAGCGGCGATGCAGCTCACTCTCGAAGCCGGCTCGCGCGCCAACCTCATCCGCGGCTATTCCGACGCCGAGGTCCGCGTCGGCGAGCGCAGCGTGCGGCGCAGCTGCGTCGTCACGGCCGACACGCTCATCACGGACTGGGCGCCGGAGAGCTTCGCCGACCTGCTGCCCGAGCACCTCGCGACCGTCCTGGCGCTCGAGCCTGAAGTGATCGTGATCGGCACCGGGCCTGCCTCGAGGTTTGCGCCGGCCGAGATACGCGCGCTGCTCGCGCAGCGGGGCGTGGGACTGGAGGTGATGCCGCTCGGCGCCGCCTGCCGCACCTACAACGTGCTCGTGCAGGAGGAACGGCGCGTGGCCGCAGTACTGTTTCTGAGATGAGGGCCGGCGGGAGGTGCGGGCTGCGAAGGCGCTCGGCAGAGAGCACAGGGGGAGGCTCAACCAACCAAACAATCATTCGAAGCTGACAGACTCGAACAATTGCACTGTTCTTCTTGTTATTGAACTGTTGCTTTTGTTGTGCGACTAGCCTCCTCCCCGTGTTCTCTGCTGATCGCCCTCCCCCGAGTCTGTCGTCCTGAAGAGACAGGGCGTGCATGGTAAACACGTCGCAGATAGCCGCGCAAGCCCTTTGAGACTCAAAGGATTTTCAAAGCCGTCGCGGCCGCCTCGAGAGCGCTCGGGGCGGCCTTGAGCTCAGCGCCACAGCGGGCGGCGGCGCATTGAGGGCCCGCAGGGGCCCCGATGCGCCGTCTCCTCGTGCTCGGTGGCATGATTTCTCCTTGAGCATCAGTCTCGTGCAGCACTTTCATCATGTAAAACTTCGAGCACTCCGCCAGGAGCCGGAATGCGGTCGCCTTGGAGCTTCGGCGCTCCCGGAGCCGCCGCGCGAGGGCGTCAGCTCGTGCCGCCGAGCAGCGGAACGAACGCCACGCCGCCCAGGGATTCGCGCTCGAGTCGCTGCTCCCGGCGGGTGAAGCGCACCAGCTCCTGCTCACCCTCCGGCCCGATGGGCACGAGCAGCCGGCCGCCCACCTTCAGCTGCCTGACCAGAGCCTCGGGCAGCGTGAGCGGCGCAGCGGCCACGAGGATGCCATCGAAGGGTGCGTGCGCCTTCCAGCCCACCGTGCCGTCGCCGTGGCGGAAGCGCACATTGCGGATGCCGAGCTCGCGGAGCCGCTCGCGCGCGCGGCTGAGCAGCGGCTCGATCCGCTCGATGCTGTAGAGCCGGGTCACCAGCGGAGCGAGCACCGCCGTCTGGTAGCCGCAGCCGGTGCCGACCTCGAGCACGTTGTCGAGCGTCCCACCCTCGAGGAGCGCCTCGGTCATGCGCGCCACGATGTAGGGCTGCGAGATCGTCTGACCGTAGCCGATCGGCAGCGCGGTGTCTTCGTAGGCGCGACTGCCGAGCGCCTCGTCGACGAAGATATGCCGCGGCACGTTGCGGATCCGCTCGAGCACGGCGAGGTTGCTGATGCCCTGCTCGCGCAGGCGCTGCACGAGGCGGTCGCGGGTGCGCGCCGAGGTCATGCCGATGCCGCTCAGGCGCAGGTCAGTCATCGCTCACCCCCTCCAGCCAGGTCGTGACCGCCGGCAGCGCCGCGTGGCGCGTGAGGTCGACCTGCAGCGGGGTCACCGAGACGTAGCCCTGAGCGACGGTGTCGAAATCCGTTCCCGGACCGGCGTCCTGCTCGGCGCCTGCGGGTCCGACCCAGTACACCGGCCGCCCGCGCGGATCCTCGGCACGCATCACCGGCGCAGACCGGTGGCGATAACCGAGGCGGCTGGCGCGAAAGCCGCGCAGCTGGCCGAAGGGCACGTCCGGCACGTTGACGTTGAGGATCAGCTCCGCCTGCAGCGGCTTGCGCAGCAGCTGCGCGACGAGGCGGCGCGCCACCTCGGCCCCCGTGCGGAAGTGCCCGCCGCTGCCTGTCCCGGTGCACAGCGACACTGCGATGGTCGGCAGGCCGAGGAAACGCCCTTCAACCGCCGCGGCCACCGTGCCCGAATACAACACGTCGTCGCCGAGGTTCGCGCCGTCGTTCACGCCCGAGACCACCATGTCGTATTCGAAGTCGAACAGCCCGGTAATCGCGAGGTGCACGCAGTCGGTCGGCGTGCCGGGCACGAAGTACACCCCGGGCTCGGACTCGAAGACCCGCAGCGGCACATCCAGCGTGAGCGAGTTGCTCGCGCCGCTGCGGTTGCGGTCCGGGGCGACCACCGTCACCTCCGCGAGCGTCGCCAGGGCTTCGCGCAGGCGGCGGATGCCTTCCGCGCGAAAGCCGTCGTCGTTGCTGACCAGGATCTTCACTTGCGGCGATGTTTTTCGAGCGCGCTGGAAGTGCGCGTGACTATACTTCAAGGCAAGGAGCTGCGGCGGATGACA